>CALJKZ010000469.1 GCA_937983085.1 uncultured Gemmatimonadales bacterium | reverse complement strand
GGGCCAGAGCGCGAGGAGGGCGCCGTAGTCCGTGAACGCCGGCAGGGCGGGCTGGCCGTCGGGGTCCTTGAGCAGGACCGCGGCAGCGTTCGGGGCGCTGCTCTCCAGCGGCACCACGACGGTGCCTTCCCGCAGGGCCGCGTAGAGCGTCTCCCAGTTGCGCTCGGAGTTGAACTTGTCGAGTTCCTCCAGCGCCTGCCGCGCGGCGGGGTTCATGGGCGCCGTCTCCTCCTGCAGCTCGCAGCGGAACGCGACGATCTGCCGGGGGTCGGCGTTGTAGATGGAGAGCAGGATGCGCACGGTCTGCTGGGCGAGGTTGGAGAGCCCGCCCTCGTCGTCGACCACCTCGGCCTTGACGTAGCGGCGCCAGTCGGCGGACAGCGTGAAACCCATGCGCTTCAACCGGAGCCCCTCGGCGTCGCCGACGCGTCCGTCCGCCACGAGCTCGCAGGTGAGCCGCGGGTTGCCGCGCTCGGCGACGAAGCGCACATAGAGCTCCCCGACCTGCATGGTCAGCAGGTTGCCTTGTCCGCCGACGGTGAGGACCCGGCGCAGTTGCCGGATCAGCTCGTCCGCGGCCCGGCTCAGGGGAATGGCCATCGACCTCTCCTCTCCAGGGGCCCGTCTCGCGTCTCTACCGTCTTCCGTTTCGGCGCTTTCGAGGCCCCGAATTGAGGCCCCCGGCCCCCCCCTTGACCCCGACCGGATCATATGTGACCATTAGGTCACATGAATCGGGCCGCAACCGAGGACGCCCACGCCGAGTCCGACCGGGTCTTCAAGGCCCTGGCGGACCCGACCCGGCGGCGCATCCTCGACCTTCTGCTCCGGCGCCCGCGCGCCACGGGGCAGATCGCCGCGCGGTTCCCCGGCGTCACGCGCTTCGCCGTCATGAAGCACCTGAAGGTGCTCGAGGCGGCGGGGCTGGTCGTGACGGCGCGGCGCGGCCGGCGCCGGATGAACCACCTGAACGCGGCGCCGCTGCAGCGGGTGTACCGCCGGTGGATCCGGCCGTACGAGGCGCGCTGGGCCGACGCGCTGCTGGACCTGAAGGAGACCGCCGAACGGGAGGACACGGATGAGTGACGTCGTCGCAACGAAAGACCTTGTGTGCGAGGTGCGCGTGGCCGCGAGCCCCGAGGCCGTGTGGACCGCCCTCGTCGAGCGCCCCTCGGGGTGGTGGCCCAAGGGGTTCTACACGCACCCGGAGCCGCGCGGCTTCGTGATCGAGCCCCGCATCGGCGGGCGCGCGTACGAGGATTGGGGGGACGGCGAGGGCCAGGTCTGGTACCGGGTCACCGGCGTGCGCCGCGGCGCGATGCTGCGCCTGTCCGGCGAGATCTACCCCGAGTTCGAGGGCCCCGCGTACCTGCAGTGCACGATCACCCTGAAGCCGGACGGCAAGGGCACGGTGCTGCGCGTGCAGGAGGCCATCCTGGGCCGGGAGATCGAGAAGATGCTGGACGGCTCGAAGAAGGGCTGGGACGCGCTGCTGGCGTCGTTCAAGGCCTTCGTCGAGAAGGCGTAGTCCGGCTTCACCGCGGAGTCGCGGAGGAGCGCGGAGTTCGCGGAGACGGATGAAGGGGGGGCCGGGGGCAGCGGGCTACGCGCTACGCGGTAGAATGCAGACGCGATGCCCAAACCCGTGCAAGTGCGCCCGTTGAAAGGGCACCGGCTGTGGATCCGGTACGACGACGGTGCGGAAGGAGAGGTCGACCTGTCCCATCTCGTCGGCAAAGGAGTGTTCCGCGCCTGGAGTACCGGCGGCGTGTTCGAGTCGGTCCGGCTCGCGCAAGGTGGCGGCATAGAGTGGGACGGCGGCTTGGAACTGTGCCCTGACGCGATCTACCTGAAGCTCACGGGCAAGACCGCGGAGCAGTTGTTCCCCGGTCTTCGACGCAGCGGCGTAGATGCCTGAGATCAGCCGCTTCTATGGCATCGTGATGCATGTACTGGGACGACCACAACCCTCCCCATTTCCACGCTGAGCAACACTCAGTACGGTCCCGTCTCCTGCCCCCCGCACCCCCCTCTCACCGGCTCTCTGCGGCCTCCGCGCTCCTCGGCGTCTCCGCGGTGACTTGGCCTTCGGGACCGGGCAGGGGTACCTTGGGCGCATGGAGCAGCCCGTTCCGAAGCCCGAGCCCCGCCGCACCGGAGGCGTGGCGCCGGTGCCGCCGGACTCCCTGCCGCCGCACCACAAGACGATGCGGCTGCTCTCGGACCGCATCGTCGAGGCGCAGCGGGCCATCCGGGTGCTCGACGCCGTGAAGTGGGACGACACGGTGGAGGAGCGCTTCTTCGCGGCGGGCGCAAAGGAGCTGCCGCCGGTCACCCGGGAGTACTACGAGACGCGGCCGCTGGGCTTCGACATCGAGGCCAAGCTGCAGGAGTTCTTCGACCTCGAGCGGGACATCCGCCGCGAGCTGGGCACGCTCAACCCGTGCGGAGCGCTGATGCTGAAGGCGTGCAAGGAGTACCGCGTGGTGCTCGGCATGCTGCAGCGCCGCGGCACGCGGGAGTTCAGCGCGATCTCCCAGGGTCTCTACGGGTCGACCTTCGACCGGTTCCACGCGGGCGACCCCACCCTGGGCGACCTCGGCCGCGGCATGTCGCAGATCCTGTCGCGCCTGGGCGCCGACGTGACCGTCTCCGACGACGAGGACACCTACGACGCCGAGGCGGCGGTCGCCTACCTGCAGGGCAAGATGGACGCCTACTTCGGCAAGGGCGTCGTCACGGTGAAGCTGAGCGACGGCGTCGTGTCGGACGCCGCGGCGGGGGCCGACTACATCAAGGTGCGCCAGGGCGCGCGATTCAGCCAGCGCGACCTGGACATCCTGGAAGTGCACGAGGGATGGGTGCACATCGGGACGACCCTGAACGGCGTGCTGCAGCCCGTGGCGACGTTCCTCGCGAAGGGCACGCCCAGTTGCACGGTGTCGCAGGAGGGGCTCGCCATCATCCAGGAGATCTTCACCTTCAAGAGCATGCCCGCGCGCATCCAGAGGCTGACGGACCGCGTCGAGGCGATCCGCATGGCCGAGGAGGGCGCCGACTTCCTGGAGGTGTACCGCGCGCTCCTGCAGCGCCACGGCGACGAGCGGGCGGCGTACCAGACGACGCAGCGGGCGTTCCGGGGCAGCCTGCCGAAGGGGTGCGGGCCCTTCACGAAGGACGTGAGCTACCACCGCGGCTTCATCCTCCTCTACAACTTCATCCGCCTCGCCGTGCGGCAGGGCCTCGCGAGCCGCATCCCGCACCTCTTCCTCGGCAAGATCCGCCTGAGCGACCTCGGCATCCTGCACCAGCTGCTCGAGGACGGCGTGGTGGTGCCGCCGCGCTACCTGCCGCCGCCCTACACGGACCTGCGCGGCGTGTCGGCGTGGATGTGCTACTCCAACTTCCTCAACACGATCAGCCTCGCCCGCGCCGAGGAGGACTACGCGGCGATCCTCTCGGGCAAGTCCGCCGAGTCCTGAGGTGGACGAGCAGCGTGCCTTCGTCCTCGAGATCGTCCGCCGCCTCGACGGCGCCGGCATCCCCTGCATGCTGACGGGCTCGCTGGCGCTTGCGGCGTACGCGGTGCCGCGCATGACGCGCGACATCGATCTGGTGGTGGACGTCGCGTCGGAGAGCGCCGAGCGGCTTGCCGCCCTGTTCGAGGGGGACTGCTACGTCGACCGCGAGGCCGTGGGGAGGGCGATCTCGGGGCGCGGGATGTTCAACATCATCCACAACCGCTGGATCACGAAGGCGGACTTCATCGTCCGCAAGGACGACCCGTACCGAAAGGCCGAGTTCGCCCGGCGGCGCACCTTCGACCTCGAGGGGGTGCCCGTCCCCGTCGTCTCTCCCGAAGACCTGATCCTTTCGAAGCTGCTGTGGAGCCGCACGTCGGCGTCGGAGACGCAGGAGAGGGACGTGCGCGACCTGCTCGCGCACGGCAGGGACCTGCACGAGGCGTACCTGGATCACTGGGCCGCCGCTTTGGGCGTCGCGGAGGCGCTGCGGAAGCTGAGGACGAAGTGACCGACACTCCCGAGCCGGTCGAGCGGCGCTATCGCGAGATGATCCTGGCGCAGCCCCCGAGCCGCCGCCTGGCCATGGCGTTCGGGATGTTCGACACCGTGCGCGCCTTCGCGGAGGCCGGGCTGCGCGCCGAGGGCGTTGCGGACGCCCGGGAGATGCGGCGCCGCCTGTTCCTGCGCTTCTACGCGGCCGACTTCGGCCGGGACGAGCGCGAGCGGATCCTCGCCGCGCTCGACAGGCACGCCCCGGACGAGTCCGTCCCCCCCTCCCGCTGACGCGGACCCCGGCCGAGCGCGGAACGGGCCGTATACTCCGTCGATGGCCCGCGCGCGCCTCCTGCCGTGCCTCCTTCTCGCCGCGTGCGGCGGCGGCGGGGCCGATCTTGCGGGCACCTGGCGCGGCCTTTCCCGGGCGATGCCGGTCGTCGTCGTCCTCGAGGTGAAGGACGGCGCGGTGAAGGGCCGCGTGTCGATCCAGGGCCGCACGCTCGCGCTGGAGGGACGGATCAGGGACGGCGTCGCCCGGGGCGAGTGCAAGGGCGACGCGCGCACCGCGATCACCTTCGAGGCGCGGCGAAGCGGCGACGGCCTCGTCTGGACGATGGTGACGCCGCGGCCCCTCGGCGGGGGCGAGGAGCGCCTCTCGGCGACGCTCACCCGGGAGGAGGAGGCGTGGGCAAAGGACCCGCGGCTCGTCGGCTTCTGGCGGAGGGCTGGATCGGGGGGCGTGGGGGCGGTGCACGCGGTGCCGCCCTGCGGCCTCGAGTCCGACGGCACGTACGCCTACGGCGAGGGCGGCGTGTGCCCGCTCGAGCTGGTGGGGGTGCCGGGCCTGCTCGGCCCGGGCGCGTCCATCAAGGGCCAGTGGAAGGCCGAGGGCGGCGTGCTCTGGGCGCGCGGCAGCGAGCTCGAGGGCTGGCGCCGCGTCGGGACCTACGACCTCTCCGGCGACACGCTGCTCGTCGACCCCGGCACCGGCCGCGAAACCTGGCTGCGCGCGAAGTAGCGCCTAGGTCTCACTCTCCAGTGTTCCGTCGTGAGCAGAACCTTGGGCGCCGGCGGGCGATTTCCACAAGCACACACCTGCGAGGGCCAGGATCGCTCCACTCACCATGAACTGGTCGAGCGGTGCGGCGGGCGAGTTGCCGAAGCAGCCACATGCCGTCGCATGTCCCGCAGGTGCTTCGAAGGCATGAACGAAGGAGCCGGCGACCGCCAGGAGCACGGCGGCGGCACATCCCTGTTCCCACAGCTGCGTGAGCATGGAAATCGCGATACCCAGCTCCAATGCGCCAAGGAGGGCGAGCAGCGGCAGTGATCCGAGCAGCCAGTGATCATCCACGAACGCGAGATCCCCCAACAGGATGCGACCCTTCTGCACGCCCGCCAGGAGGAAGACAAGCGTGAGAACAAACCGGCCCGCGCTAGTCCAGCTCGATGACATTCCTGCCTTCAACGACGTCGATCGGCCTTTCGATCGTCCTTAGAACCGAAGTGCCGTCATGGCCCGTTCCGCCAATCATGACCACGTAACGTCCGGCAGGCACCGGGCCCGCGAAGGCCGCGCCTCCCCAACGAATGGTTGCCCAGAGGGGCGGACCGACGCGTTCACCGAGCAGTGGTCGTACTTGTACCTCTTCGACTCGTGCGTGTCCGGTTGAGCCAAAACGCATCTCGAGGTACCCATACGGGCGCTGCTCTAGCGCCACGCGAACCGTCCCCTCCGTGCCGTGGCTGGCGGTGACAGCAAGAGGCATCTCCGCCCATCCCGTCTGATACAGCACGAACGCCTCTCGGGCCGAGAGAAACGTGCTCTTCCGCCGCGTAAGTTGGGTTACGGCACCTGGTTCCCTTGTCGTCACGGTGAGGCGCAGGTCGAGGACGGCCCTGAGTTCACGTGGAAGCTGGCTGAGCCAGGGCATCTGGGGAAACACGACTTCGTGGCACAGCCACGGATCGGGGTGAAGCGCACGGTGCACCCGTATCTCCGTGTAGGAGCACCACTCCGACATGTCCCGGTACTCCCTGCGCAGCCGCACGCGGCCGTACGATGGCAGATACATGGACTCCCGGTCGGAATCCAGCTCCATGCGCATGGCCCGCCTGCGTTGCGGGCTGTCTCCCTTGAGGCGTACGCCCCCCCTGCCGCGATAGACGACCGCGATCCGGGTCGAATCCAGTGCGCCGAGATCAAGCCCCAAGCCGTAGAGGATAGCCAGACGGTCGAGGTCGCCCGGCAGGCCATCGATGATCTCATCCGTCGTCAGCAGCACATCGCCCCATCCAATCCGCGAATGGAGGCGGCTCATGTCAATGGGAGCATCGGTGGCATCGTCCACGAAGGAGTAGCAGTCGTAGGCAAGGGGGGCAACCTCAACAACAACTTGGCCCACACGGCCTTGCGCCCCGCTGATGTATGTCCTCCCTGCGCTGCCGCCCTTGAACGCGAACACCTCGTACTCGCTTGTGTCCGGAAGGGCGTCATGCCGGAACTCGCCCCGGTCGTCTGACGTGCTTGTGAGCCGTACGTACTCCTCTCTCCACATCGGACACGCTCCCACGCCGGGCCTGAAGACCACCGTCGCGCCGGAGACCTGTCTGCGGGCGTGGTCGAGCACAACGCCGCAGATCGTCAAGGGCCCTGAGAAGCGTTCGGGTGCCGCCGCGAGTATGCCCAATCCTGCTTCGGGCTTCGCGGCCTCGTCGTGCTGGCTAGGAGGCGTGGGGACCGTTTCCTGAGTTTGGGGGCGGTTCGTGAGGGCGACGGGGGGGGAGTGAAGCTCGGCTCGGGGCGGGCGCTCCCGGACGTTCTGCTCGCGCACGACGTAGAACAGGAGTGCCGCAAGGAACAAGAACGAAGCCGAGCACACGAAGATGCGGCGGCCGCTCGCTCTGGTAGGAAGCAACACGAGCCCCACGGGGGTGGCTACTGCCCAATGCAGTCGGCAGCCGTGTTGGGGGGCTCCAGCGGATCGCCCCCGACGATACTGCACACTGCGTTGGCGGCGTCCGTGCATTCGGGCGTGGGACAGGAACCGGTGAGCAGGTAGCGTTTCCCGGCGGAGTTCTTGATGTACCAGATCTTGCAGCACGGGTCCTGGTAGGTTTCCCCGTCCACGACGCACGCGCATCCGACCACGGTCTTCTGATTCGTTGCAACGGCACCTACCAGCACCCACTGTGTGCCGTCCCACCGGTACTCGTCTCCGGGCAGGGGGTTGCTGCCATCGACGTTGGAGCAGGAGCCGGACTCGCCATCAACGTCGCAAGTCTGGCCCGAGCAGTTCGTCATGGTGAGTAGCGTTCCGGAGTACGAGAACGTGACCTGGCACTCGGCGTTGCTGGCCGCGAAAACGCCTGTTGCCGTCATCAAGAGGGCCAGGGACGCTAGTACGACGATGCACCACTGCGGCGCGTTCTTCATGAGCAGTTCTCCATCCCTGAGCAGATCCGTAGGGGGTCGGTCCAGAACCGACCGCCAATCTAACTCGACGCGCGTGCGGTGCCATGGGACTCCGTAACTCCATGCTCACGCATGCGCCTCGCAAAGCCGTCTCAACCGAGAGAGTCGCCATTGTCGAGCCTGAGCGGCGCGAGCCGCGCTCGCGCCCACGCGGCCTGCTCTTCAGTCCTCGACCGTTACGGATCGGGGGGCGTGGGAGCGGTGCACGCGGTGCCGCCCTGCGGCCTCGAGTCCGACGGCACGTACGCCTACG
>CALJKZ010000468.1 GCA_937983085.1 uncultured Gemmatimonadales bacterium | reverse complement strand
CGTGACATGTTTCGTCACCGACCCGATCTCGTAGCTAGCGCTGCCGTCGGGAGGCGTGGCCACATCCCACTCCAAGTCGACGAAGCCGTACCCCCCGCGAAGAAGGGTCTCACCGTCCCGGACGACAGCCACCGAGACTCCCGGGACCGTCGGGCTACGGACGTGGGCTCGCACCGCATCGTCCAACGTGAGGGCGAGGGGATCGTCCGCCATGACCACGCCTCCGACCGGGCCACGCCGCGCCTGGGACGCCGAGCCGGAGGTCTTCTCGGTCGCGGAGCATCCCACCAGGGCCAGAGGTAGCAGCGCCGCACCGAGGAGAGCGCGACACCGCGCGGCGCCGCGTCGACCCCCGACGCCTACAGCGAGTCGAGCCGCCGTCCTCACCACCACTCCTTCTGGACCTCCCGAAGCGCTTCGCTGCCGGGGCACAACTCCTCATGGCCGAGGGAAACCAGGGGCCGATCCACCGTCTCGCTGAACCGGTGCATGTCCTCCCCGGCCTCGGCGAGGTACAGGAGGCCCGTCGCGATCTCCCCCTCGTCGGCCACGTTTCCGAGGTACTCGATGACGGCGTGACGGTCCGTCGGATCGTAGTTCTCGTCGACCTTCCGGAGTCTCACCGAGCTACCGTCGTGCATCTTCACCTCCCGCACCGTCCCCTCGGCATACTCGGTCCGGATCTCGCTGCGAATGGGAACGAAGTCGGTCTGCACCACCTCGTGCATGTGGGTTCGGGTGTACGCGTAGCTCTTGGTGGACCCCACGTGGTCGTTGAACGTCACGCACGGCGAGATGACGTCGACGAAGGCGAAGCCGTCGTGCTCCAGACCCGCCTCGAGGATTGGCACGAGCTGCTGCTTGTCGCCGGAAAAGGACCGGGCCACGAAGGTCGCTCCCAGGGTGAGCGCCACGCTCACCGGGTCGATGGGGCCCTGCCGATTCACTTCGCCCTTCTTCGACTTTGAACCGATGTCCGCCGAAGCGCTGAACTGACCCTTCGTTAGGCCGTACACGCCGTTGTTCTCCAGGACGTACAGCATGTTCACGTTGCGTCGGATGGCGTGGCAGAACTGCCCGAGGCCGATGGAGAGCGAATCCCCGTCGCCGGAGATCCCCACGTACATGAGGTCCTTGTTCGCCGCATTGGCTCCCGCGGCGATGGAGGGCATGCGCCCGTGGACCGAATTGAAGCCGTGGGCCTCCTTGATGAAGTACGTCGGCGTCTTCGACGAGCACCCGATGCCCGAGAGCTTCGCCACCCGATGCGGCTCCACATCGAGTTCCCAGAAGGCTTGGATGAGGGCCGCGGTCACCGAGTCGTGACCGCAGCCTGCACACAACGTCGACATGGACCCTTCGTAGTCCCGAGTGGTGAGCCCCAGGCCGTTGGTCCGATCGCCCCGATGGCGCGCCACCGGCTTCGTGATGTAGCTCATGCCCCCGCCTCCGCCGGAAGGGGTGAATCCGGGACGTCGATGTGCGCGGCCAGCCCTTCCAGTACGTGACCTTTGCTCAGGGGCTGTCCGCCGTAGTAGGTGATGGACGTGAGCTTCTCCTTCGGGCACGCCGTCTCGATGGCCAGGAGCTTCCGGAGCTGCTCGTCGCGGTTCTGCTCGATGACGAAGATCCGCTCATGGGACGCGAGGAAGTCCTCCACCGTTCCGTTGAACGGGAAGCCGCGCACCCGGAGGTAATCCACGTCCACGCCTCGACGCGTGAGCTCGTCCCGGGCTTCGAGCACGGCCCAGTGGCACCCCCCGATGGAGAGGAGACCGTAGGGCGCCGAGTAGCTCGGTGCCGACGCCTCATCGACTCCGGCCCCGTTGCTCGAAGCGCCCTCCGCGGCGTTTCGGGAGCCGCTCGAAGTGCCCGAGCTTCCTCCAGCGAACACCTGCGGAGCCGGCACCGAGTCACCCGCCGATTCGACCTTCTTCAGGATCCGGTCCACCACCTCGACGTACTCCGCCGACCCCTCCGTGTAGCGACCGTACTTGTCGTGACCGGAGCCACGGGTGAAGTACGCTCCCTTCGGGTGGACGCCGGGCAGGGATCGATACGGGATGTGGTCGCCGTCCACGTCGAGGTAGCGGTAGAAGCTCTCCGCCTCCTCCAACTCCTCGGCGGTGAGCACCTTGCCCCGGTCCGGTCGGTAGCCGTCGTCCCACTCCAGACGCGGGATCATCCAGTCGTTCATGCCGATATCCAGATCGGAGACGACGAACGTCGGCGTCTGAAAGCGCTCGGCCAGGTCGAAGGCCGCCACGGCGAACTCGAAGCATTCCTTGGGGTCGGCCGGGAAGAGGACGATGTGCTTCGTATCCCCGTGCGACGCGTACGCGGTGAGCATGAGATCACCCTGCTGCGTACGGGTGGGCATGCCGGTGGACGGGCCCGTCCGCTGTACGTCGAAGAAGACCGACGGGATCTCGGCGTAGTAGGCGAGACCGATGAACTCGCTCATGAGGGAGATCCCGGGACCACTGGTGGGCGTGAACGCCCGTGCCCCCATCCAGCCGGCCCCGATGACCATGCCTGCCGCGGCCAGCTCGTCCTCGGCCTGGATGATGCAGAACTTCTTCTTCCCCGTCTCCGGGTCGACTCGAAACCGTTCGCAGTATTCGGTGAAGCCGTCCATGAGCGAGGTGGACGGCGTGATGGGGTACCACGCGCCCACCGTCGCCCCCGCGTATACGCAGCCGAGGGCCGCCGCGGCATTCCCGGTGACCATGACGCAGTCCTTCGTGGCGTCCATGGTCTCCAGGCGGATGGGCAGAGGGCAGTCGAATCGCTCCCTGGCGGCATTGGCGCCCATCTCGATGGCCCGGAAGTTGGCGTCCATGAGATGCTTCTTGTGGGAGAACTTCTCCTCCAGCATCCCCTTCACCACCGCCACGTCGATGTCCAGCAGCGCCACCAGGGCGCCGACGTACATGATGTTCTTCATGAGGATCCGCGTCCGGGATCCCTCGAACTCGTCGACGCACATTCCGGCGAGAGGCAGGCCGAGGAAGGTGACGTCGTCCCGGATCAGCTCGTCGTCCAGCGGCTTTGTGTCGTCGTACAGGATCCACCCGCCGGACGCGACTTCGTCGATGTCCCGGGCGTAGCTCTGCGGATTCATGGCCACCACCAGGTGGAAGTCCGGGCTCCGCGCCGTGTAGCCGTCCTTGTTCACCCGGATCTCGTACCAGGTGGGCAGTCCCTGGATGTTGGACGGGAATACGTTCTTTCCCGAAACGGGAATCCCCATGCGGAAGAGCGCCTGGAGCAGGAGCCCGTTCGCGCTGGCCGAGCCGGTCCCGTTGACCGTCGCGACCTTGAAGGCGAAGTCGTTTACGCCGAAGCCGCCGCTGGTGACCACGTGTGGTGTCCCGCGTGGGGGTTGATGAGATCGAACTGCATCATGTCCCACGCTGCCGTGGGACACCGCTCGGCGCACAGTCCGCAGTGCACGCAGACGTCCTCGTCCTTCACCATGACGCGCTTCGTCTGCGGCAAGTCCTCGGAGACGAAGACGGCCTGCTCCAGGTTTTCGGCCGGCGCCATGAGCCGGGTCCGCAGATCTTCTTCCGAGCCGTTCTCGGTGATGGTCAGACAATGGACGGGACAGATGTCCACGCACGCATCACACTCGATGCACAGCTTGGCGGTGAAGTCGGTCTGGATGTCGCAATTGAGGCACCGCTCCACTTCCCTGGCGGTCTGCGGAATGTCGTACCCCAACTCGGCTTCGACCTTGATGTCGGCGAGTCGCTTCTCCAGCTCTTCGTATCGCATGGGCGTACGGTTCGCCGGATTGTAGTCGTTGGAGTACCGCCACTCGTGGATGCCCATCTTCGTCGACACCAGCGTCATGCCGTACGGCGGCCGATCGGTGACGGGAATCCCATTGCAATGGTTGTGGATGGAGATTGCCGCCTGATGGCCGTGCTCCACCGCCCAGATGATGTTCTCCGGGCCCCACGCCGCGTCCCCACCCACGAAGACGCCTTCGCGCGTGGTCATGAACGTGGCCCGGTCCACCACGGGCATGTCCCATTCGCCGAACTCGATGCCGATGTCGCGCTCGATCCAGGGGAAGGCGTTGTCCTGCCCGATGGCGAGGACCACGTCGTCGCAGTGGATGAACGTCTCGTCGAGCTTGGTGCTCACCAGCCGTCCCTTCTCGTTCTCGTGCCACTCGACGATGTCGAAGATCATGCCGAGAAGGCGACCGTCCTCCACGACGAAGGCCTGGGGTGAATGGTTGACGAGGATCTCCACCTGCTCGCCCTCGGCGTCCTCCAACTCCCAGGGAGAGGCCTTGAAGTAGGGTCGGGTCTTTCGGGCCATGACCTTGATGTCCCGGCCACCCAGGCGTTTGGCGCTCCGGCAGCAGTCCATGGCCGTGTTGCCCACGCCGATGACGAGGACCCGTTCGCCGACCGAATCGATGTGCCCGAAGTGGATGGCCTCGAGCCACTCGATTCCGATGTGGATGTTCGCCGCCGCCTCGGCCCGGCCCGGGATGTTCAACTCCTTGCCCTTCGGCGCGCCGGTGCCGACGAAAACCGCGTCGAACTCCTCCGAGTCCAGCAGATCCTTCATGGAGTCGATCCGGTGGTCGTACCGGATGTCGACGCCCATGTCGAGGATGTAGTCGATCTCCTCTTCGAGCACCCGGACCGGCAGGCGGAAGGCGGGGATGTTCGTGCGCATGAGCCCACCGGCCTTCGGGAGTGCCTCGAAGATGGTGCACTCGTATCCCAGGGGAACGAGGTCGTTGGCCACCGTCAGGGAGGCGGGACCGGCTCCGATGAGCGCCACCTTCTTGCCGTTGGTCACCGGGGGGGCCGTGGGGAGTAGGTGCTTCACCTCGTCCCGCAGGTCGGCGGCCACTCTCTTCAACCGGCATATGGCCACCGGGTCGTCCTCGACCCGCACTCGTCGACACGCCGGCTCACACGGGCGGTCGCACGTCCGACCGAGGATGCCCGGGAAGACGTTGGACTTCCGGTTGAGCATGTACGAGTCGGTGTACCTGCCCTCGGCGATGAGCCGGATGTACTCCGGCACGTTCGTGTGGGCCGGGCAGGCCCACTGGCAATCCACGACCTTGTGGTAGTACTGCGGATCCCGGGTGTCGGTCGGTTGCATCCGCCACTCCTGCGACCGGCCCCATCCCTCGGGGACGGTCTTCGGGCCCCGCCCGCGCGACCCCTGTCGACACGTCAGCGGGACCGTTCGTTCGAGAGCCCGTGATCTCGAGGACCCTCACCTTCGAGGCCTCCCGATCGACGGGCTCCCTTAGACGCGATCATGCGCATGCGCTCGACGAATACGCAACCCGGGGGCAGATTCCCCGCATGAGTTCCTCGCCGCCCCAAGGCCTCGCCACGGACACCCAGCCGGCGTCCGATCTCTCCCTCCCGGAACTCCGCCTCGACCCGGTTCGCATCGTCGAGACCATGGCACGGCTCGAGCGCCGGATCGAAGAGCGGTTCCCGGAGTCGGGGTTGGCAAGGCTGTGCGCGAGCCTCCTCGATGTTGGAGAGGAGACCAAGGCGCGCCTCGACGCGGTGGAGCGCCCCATTCTGTGGCTCAGGACGGCGACATGGCTCATGGCCGCCTTCGTCATCGTCGGATGCATCGCCGCGGTGCGCGCCGTGGTGGCGGAGTTTCCCGCGGGCTTCGGGAGCGCCTTCGACGCCATCCAGATCCTGGAGTCCGGAATCCAGGACGTGGTGTTCATCGGAGTCGGTCTCGTCTTTCTGGTCACCTACGAGAACCGCATCCGACGACGGAAGGCCCTTCGCCACATCCGTGAGTTGCGGGCCATCGCCCACATCGTGGACATGCACCAGCTCACCAAGGATCCCGACCGCCTGCTCCACCCCGAGACCCTGGACACCGACTCGTCCCCGGCGCGCCACCTCACCCGCGAGGAGCTGGGCCGTTACCTGGACTACTGCTCCGAGCTGCTCTCCCTCACGTCGAAGCTGGCGGCGCTGTACGCCGAACGATTCGACGACGCCGTGGTCCTCCAGGCCGTGGACGAGGTCGAGGCCCTCACCACCGGCCTCAGCAGCAAGATCTGGCAGAAGATCATGATGCTGGACGCCTAGATCGTCCTCGCACGAGTCGCGAAGCACATGCCGCGAGGTGCCGCGCCTAGTTCACCTCGAAGACGGTGTTGGGCAGCAGCTCCATGTACGACAACGACTCGTTGGCCCGGTAGACCTCGCACGAGTGGTAGTTCACGTCGGTTCGGAAGTCGACGGTGTTGTACATGTTGGGGCCGTCGAAGCCGGCCACCAGGATGCCGTCGATGTAGCCCTGGATGATGTCGTCCACGTCACGCGCCAGGACGATGCCGTCCCAGCTGAAGCTCGGGCCGGGATCGAACACACCATCGACGATGAGGACACCGCGACCGCTGAAGTTGGCGAAGACCCAACCGGTGTAGCGGATCACCGGGAACGAGTCCGCGGGAATCGAGCCAAAGTTAGGCAGGCTGTTGACGTGGTCCACCGGGAAGTCCGGATCTCGGAGGATGTCCCACCGTAGCCCGACGGAGTCGGTCATCTCCGTCCAACCGCCCGACCAGATCTCCCAGTCGGGACTGCCCTCGATGTCGTCGGAACTGCCCTCGTCGACGTCGACTCGGGCGATGGCACCCGTGATGTCGTCGGCGCCACCCCCTGGACAATCCCCGGGCGAGTCGTAATCCCACCCGTGGATCTCTCCGCCGTTGTCCACCTCGATGTTGTCCGCCGCGATGATGACCGCGGCGTGATGGGCCAGCGGCCTCCGGTGATGGATGGCGTACCCGCCTACGGCCCGGCGCGCCGGGGAGCCGGGCGTGAAGATGTCGTCCACCGTGCCCTCGGAGCGGACGTAATAGACGTCGGTGAGCGAGTCCCGGGCGAAGAGGCGTCGGGTGGTCACCGTGGCCACGCCGTTGCCCAGAGCGAAGGTCGTCGTGTCCGGTACGGTCCCGATCTGCTCGGCTACGAAGCGCTCGAGTCCCGCCCGCGACACGGCCAACGCCTCCGCACCCTGTCCCGAGTACTTGGATAGCTCGAACTCGGAGTTCACCACCAGGTAGCCGGTGATGCCGGCGACGCTGATGGCGAAGAGCATGAAGACCACGAAGGCCAGAACGAAGCCTTCCCGCCCTCTGCCCACCCCGGCCTCGGCCGTCATCGGGCCAACCGGATGGGCACGTTCACCGACCACCCGAAGAGGACGTCCGCGGCGCCTCCCGTGGGAGCCGGCTTTCGCGCGTCGGCGATGAGGCGCACGGCGTCCACGGACGTCAACGAGGCCGCGGACACGGTGTCGACATACCCTCCGCCCACCGTTCGATACTGGAACTGGGCCGTAGTATCGACGCCGGTGGCGAATTCCACGAGCGAGTCCCCATACGCCGCCCGGAAGATGCCGAGGGTGGTGGGATCCATCACCGAGGTCTGGATCTTGAACGTCGTCTCGCGGAACAACATGACGGCCTCGCCCTCATCGGGGCGCGAGGACAGGAGACCGCCATCGAAGTGAAGCCAGTGGAACCAATCGCGAATTCCTACGGTGTCGGCTCCATTGTCGAAGCACTCATCGGCTGCATCTGAGCCGGAGTCGTCAATGTCGCCCCATACGGCGTTCGCGGCTTCCCAACTGCCCAACACGGTGTCCCAACGTGCCACGCCCGCCACCTCGTCCGTATCGAGGGCGGCCTCACCACCGTCATGGAACACGTCCCGGTCCCCACCACCCCGACGGGCGCATACGACCGCAACCGCGATAGGGGACCGCACCGTAAGCGTGCGAGCTCCCGCCACCACGATCCCCCCGGGCATGGCGGTGCGGATCTCGCGGGCCATGAGCTCGGTGCTGGCGCGGACATTGTCCTGGGCCGCGGTGCGGAGCGTCTGGGTGGAGTAGAAGCGGTTCTGAACGAGGAAGGCGTGGCTCACCAGAACGATGACGAACGACGAGAGAACCAGGGCAATGAGGGTCTCGACGAGGGTAAAGCCCTGTCGCCCTACCAGACCGCCGAGGTGTAGGACGTCACCGAGTGCGATGGGCCGAGGCTGTCCACCCGCACCAGTTCCACTTCCACTCTGGCCAGCACGGGGGTCAGCGTGGTTACCGAGACCAGCCGGCGGTACGCCCACCCCTGCACTGTCACGGTGTCCTCCGCGGATCCCGCGGTGAGGGAGTCGAACGGTGTGGATTCGATGGAGTCCACCTGCTCGTTGGCCAACGCCACGATCTGCGAGCGGACGCCGGCGTAGCGCATCTGCGTCGTCAACGCTCCGCTCACCTGCATGATCATGAGGATCCCTGCAGCGAAGATTACGAGCGCACCGATCACCTCGATCAAGGTGAATCCCGTGCGTAAGCCGACACCCGGGCATGAGTCGGCGCTCCTCGATAGCAGGTGGAGAGGTGCGATGGGCCGCGCCCCGAGCTCTCTCACGATGGTCGACCCGTCATCAGGTCTGATCGATCTTCGAAGCGCCCATACCGTTGAACGATACAGTGTACGTCGTCTCGCCGGAAGAAAATCGAGCGGTGCCCAGGGCGCCGCCCAGACCGCTGAGATCCGCCATTCCACGGGAGTCGAAGACCAGCGAATCCCCGCTCATGTCCAGGGCTACGCCACTCAACTCGATGTCACCGGCTGGGCCGAAGCGACGACGCGTGATCTCGGTGGACGAGCCGGGCGCCACCACCTCGTACCAAAGCGTGGATTCGTAGAAGCGGAGCACCACCGTCTCCTGCGATCGGACGGCGTAGGCCCGAGCCGACACGAGGTCCTGAGCGAAGACCTGCGCCGCCCGTCGTGCCGAATCCCTCTGGAAATAGCCGCTGAACGTGAGGGTACCCAAGGTGATGACCACGGCGCTGATGGTGATGACCACCACCACCTCGAGGAGGGTGAAGCCTCGGCATGCTGGCGCCCCGGTCGGGGGGCCGGCCACGGGTAAGACCCTAGGAGCCCGGCGCACGTCCCACCCGGTCTGCGACCTCGGCGAGCTCCCGTGCCGCCACGGACACCGCCGCCAAGCCCACCGACTCCTCGGCCTTCAACTCCTCCATGACCCGCTGGAAGCGGTCGGCGTCGCGAGCGCGGATGAGCGATGCGAAGTCGATGGGCCCCTCCGCCGTCGGACTCACCCGCTCCAGGAGCCCCACCACGACTTTCCGGTGGGCGCGTGACAGGTCGTCGGACAGCGCCTGTGCGGCTCGCACCTCCCACGTGTCGTCGCCGGCGGCGGCGAACGCCCGACGTCGGAGCAACGGCACCTCGAAGATGTCCGAGGCCTGATAGTACGCGTGGGCGGTATCCACCGGCGCCCGGTTGATCTCCCGAGCAATCTCCAAGACCTCGAGGAGCTGATCGAGGAAACGGAGGGTGATGAGCCTGCGGGAGAACGCCTCGTCGGCTCCCAGCTCCTGGATCTCGCGCACCCTGGCTTCGAAGAGCGTCCGCTCCTCTCCACGCACCACGTCACCGAAGGCTTCCCGCAGATCGGCGAGCCCCTCCAGGTTCTGCTCGACGATGTCCGCGGACGACTCCGCCAGGTTCACGTTCTGGAGCACCCAACGTGTGGTTCGCTCCAGGACCCTCGCCAGCCCCAGGAGCCACCGGTAGGAGAGGCGGGCGCTGAGGGGGGTGGCCTGCTGGGCCATCTGACCGAGGAGCGCTCGATGGTCGGCCAGTCGCGATGCCACGAGCCACGCCCGAACCACCACGTCTGCTTCCACTCCCGTGTCGCGCATGGCACGTACGACGAAGCCGGCGCCCATGAGGTCCACCATGTCGTTGGTGATCTCGGCCGTGATGATCTCGCGGCGAAGTCGGTGGGACGCCAGGTTGTCCTGACCGGCCGCCAAGGTGGCCTGGGGTGGAAAGTACCCTAGCAGGTAGCTCTCGGAGACCGGGTCGTCGGGCAGCCCACTGGCGAGAAGCCGCGTCTTGAGAGAAAGCTTGGCGTACGCCAGGAGAACGCAAAGCTCGGGCCGTGCCATGGCCTGGCCGCGCTCTCTGCGCTCGATGAGGACGTCGGTGGACGGAAGCTCCTCGGCCACCCGGTTCAGCTCGCCCACCTTCTCCAGCGCCACCATGAGGTCGCGGAACTCGTCGAGAGATTCCTTCGCCCTGCGCTCGTCCAACGAGATGGCCAGGCTCTGCGTCCTGTTGTTCTCCAGGACGAGGTCGGCCACGGCCTCGGTAAGCTCCTCCAGAAGCTCGTTGCGGCGGTCCATCTCCAGGGCGCCGGAAGCCACCGCGGGGGCGAGGAGGATCTTCAGGTTGACCTCGTGGTCGGACATGTCGACGCCGCCCGAATTGTCCAACGCGTCGGTGTTGATCCGCCCGCCCAGCAGGGCGTATTCGATGCGTGCCCGCTGAGTGAAGCCCAGGTTGCCGCCCTCGCCGACGACGTCACACCGGAGTTCGTGGGCGTCGACGCGCACGGCGTCGTTGGACGGATCACCGGCGTCGGCATGGGTCTCGGTGGGCGACTTCACGTACGTCCCGATGCCGCCGTTCCATAGGAGCTCCACCGGAGCCATGAGCACCGCCCGGATGAGCGCCTCACCCGTCTGGGGAGCCTCGTCGTCGTCTCCGATGCCGAGGGCCCGGCGGGCCTGCGGCGTGAGGTCCACTTCCTTCGCGCCCCGGGGGATGATCATCCCTCCTTCGCTGAGCAGACTCTGGTCGTAGTCCTCCCAGCTGGAGCGACCCAGTTCGAACATCCGCTTCCGCTCGGCGAAGGTGGGTGCCGGATCCGGATCCGGATCGATGAAGATGTGCCGGTGGTCGAAGGCGGCGATGAGGCGTATCTGCTCCGAGAGGAGCATTCCGTTTCCGAAGACGTCGCCGCTCATGTCGCCGATGCCCGCTACGGTGAAGGGCTCGGACTGGATGTCCTTGCCCTTCTCGCGGAAGTGGCGCTTCACACACTCCCACCCGCCGCGAGCCGTGATCCCCACCGCCTTGTGGTCGTATCCGTTGGATCCACCCGAGGCGAACGCATCGTCGAGCCAGAAGCCGTACTCGCGGGACACCGCGTTCGCCACGTCGGAGAACGTGGCGGTTCCCTTGTCCGCCGCCACGACGAGGTAAGGGTCGGGCGGGTCGTAGCAGACCACGCCCTCCGGCGGGACGTTGTCGCCCTGCACCAGGTTGTCGGTGATGTCCAGCAACCCCCGGATGAGCGTCCGGTACTGGCGTTTGCCCTCCTCGAAGCGCTCCTCCGGATCGACGGGGATGTGCCGCGCGATGAACCCACCCTTCGAGCCACCGGGCACGATGACCGCGTTCTTCACCATCTGGGTGTCGACGAGACCGAGGATCTCCGTGCGGAAGTCGTCGGGCCGGTCGCTCCACCGGATGCCACCGCGGGCCACCGTGGACCCGCGCAGATGCACGCCTTCCATCCGGGCCGAGTGGACCCAGACCTCGAAAAGGACCTCCGTGGGGCGGGAATGCTTCAGGTCTCCCACGAGGAACTTGAAGGAGATGTACGGCACTCCGCCCGACCTGCGGTCCGGGGCGCGTCCCCCGTTCCGGTAGTAGTTCGTTCGGACCGTGGTCCCGATGAGGCCCTGGAGCACCCGAAGCGCCCGATCGTCGGCGAGGAGGTTCACCCCGTGGAGGGACGCCTGGAAGGCGACGCCGATGTCGGCCGTGGCGCTGGCTCGCGCCTCGGCGGATGCACCCGTCGACGGGTCGAACTTCACGCGGAAGAGATCGAAGAGCTCCTTGGCGATGCCCGGGTACTGGACGAGCGCGTGGGGGAGCGCTTTTCGGCTGGGCACGGCCCCTACCTGGAAGGCATAGCCGGCATACCCGCGGAGGACGTCGACCTCCCGCCAATGCAGGCCGGCGCCCATGACGAGCGCGTTCAGCTCGTCGCTGACCGCGTCGCCGGCCCGTGCCGCGAGGATCGCCTCCGACAGGAGCGCGCCCCGGTCGTCCACGTCGAGCTGTTCTTCTTCCTGCGTCTGGACGGCGAAGACGTAGATGGACGCCTCCGGAGAGCCGTTGCCCCCCACCTCGTAGGGCTTCATGGCCAGGACCCGGAGTCCGGCATCCTCCAGGATGGGCATGAAGGTCGAGAGGATCAGGCGCTCACCCCTCAGAAAGAGCTTGAGCTCGGTGACCTGAGTGGCCCCGGCCACCACCTCGCTGGACTCGGGGTTGGTGAGGCGCACCGAGACCGCCCTCTCCTCGTCGGACATGGACTCGATTTCGAGGATGTCCTGGACTGCGACCTCGGGAGATACCGCGGCCTGGTACTCCCGGCTGAGGGCATCGCCGTAGTGAAGGGCCAGGCGCTGTGCCTCGTCGGCGGGGTGGTAGCTCTCGAGACCCTCTCGAACCCGGTCGGTCCACGTCCGGATGAGCTGGGCGACGACCTCTTCCAGATCGTCGGCGGTCACCACCGAGACGGACTCGGCCCCGGCACCGAGGTAGAAGTGAAGGCGTGCCTGATTACCCTCACCGAGGGCCAGGTGGTAGTTCAGGACGTCGGCGTCGTACGCCTCCACAAGGGCGGCCTCGATGCCCTTGCGCACGGCTCCACTGAATCGGTCCCTGGGAAGGATGACCATGACCGAAAGACCACGGTGCAGCACGTCTTCGCGGAGGGTGACCCGAACGTCGGAGACGCCGTACGAGTCCAGCACCGCGCGTACGTCGTCGCCCACCTCGTCAGCCGACGAGAGGAAGAGTTCCTCCTTCGGCAGCGAGTTGAAGATCGTGATGATCTCCTTGTAGTCGTGGGATCCCTTCCGCACGCCCTCCGACTCGAGGATCGACTGCAGTTTGTGACGCAGGATGGGAATGGAGCCGGCGGACTCGGCGTACGCCTTGGACGTGAAGAGTCCGATGAAGCGATGCTCGCCGCAGACCTCTCCGGCGGCATCCAGCTTCTTGACCCCGACGTAGTCCATCCGGGCCCGACGATGCACCGTGGACTCGGCGTTGGTCTTGTTGATGATGAGGAGGGGGCCGTGGAGGGCCAGCTCCCTCATGCCCGGGTCGAGCTTCGAGAGGGGAATGGGTTCGGCGAAGCGGGAGGCCGCCTCGTTACGGAGAAGTCCCAGGCCCGAACCCGGCTCAACGGCGCTGCTCGGTTCGTCCTCGCCCTGCACGAAGACGTAGCCGCGATACCCGAGGAAGACGAAGCCACCGTCCTGGAGCCAACGGAGAAAGTGCTCGATCTCCTCCAACTCGTCCCGTCGATCCGGCAGTGCGGATGCGTTCCGCTTGACGTCTTCGACCACCCCGTCGACGGCCTCGAGCATGGGCTTGAAATCGTCCGTGGCCCGAACGACGTCCTGCAGCCGATCGCGAAGGTCTTCCTCGATTTCCGCCAACCGGTCGGGATCCGTGACCTCGGCGATCTCGCAGTGGACCACCGACTCCTTGGAGCCGCCATCGGTGGGCCGGCTCACCGCTACGACCTGTCCCGATTCGTCGCGTTCGACATCGAGAATCGGGTAGATCATCCGCTCGATGGAGACGCCCTGCAGACTCAGATACTCGCGGATGGAGTCGATGATGAACGGGCGCTCCGACACATTGGTGCGGATCAGGGTCACCGGCGCGACCCATCCGTCGCCGTCGGCGCCGGGTGACGTGACCTGGACGTCCACCCTGTAGGGACGCGAGCCCTCGAGGAAGCGGAACGTGCCCAGTGTCATCGCCGCCAGCTCCCTGGCGGGACGCTGCCGGAGCAGTTCCTCCGGGGCTCGCGAGAGGAACAGCCGACCGAAATCCAGGAGCAGGTCGGACGACCCGTCGGTCTTGGCGAGGAGGTCGCAGACCTCGGAGATGATGGGGGATTCCTGGCGGAGCGTGCGCTTGGCCGCTTCCGTTGTGTCGCTCATTGAGTCTGTTGGGCGGGGGCGCCCGTCATGCCAGGCGCGGATGAGAGTCGGACACGAGGGTACCCACTACGTTACCGGAGAAGCGGAACGTGGGAAACCGCGATGTGTCGGCCGTCTGCGAAATTCCACCACCCCACGCTTTCACCTACCTTCCGTCATGCGATTCCTGCACATCGCCGACGCCCACCTCGACACCTCGTTCACGGGCCGGACCGAGGCCGTCCGCAAGCGGCTCCGCGAGGCAGCCCGGGAGGCCTTCCGACGCGCCGTGGACGTCGCCATTCGCGAGGACGTCCACGCCCTTCTCGTGGCGGGGGACCTCTTCGACGGAGACCGTCTGTCCTTCCAGACCGAGCGCTTCCTTCTCGAGGAGGTCGGGCGCCTCGCGGACCACCAGATCACCGTCGTGTACGCCACGGGAAACCACGATCCCGGATCGTTGGAGCGTGGACCCCGCCGACTTCCCTGGCCGTCCAACGTGAAGGTCGCCGCCGACGCCACGCCGCAGCGATTCCTCGTCACCGATCGGACGGGCTCGCCGGTGGGCTACGTGAGCGCCATCGGTCACGCGACGGACGAGGTCACGGACGATCTGTCCCGGAGGCTGCCCCGTCCCGAGGGGGACCTCCCCGAGGTGGCCGTTCTCCATACCCAGGTCCGAACGTCGCTGGGGGCGTCCGACCACCGGCCCTACGCGCCCTCCGATCTCACCTATCTCCGACACGCCGGCTTCGACTACTGGGCGCTCGGACACGTCCATGTTCGCCAGCAACTGTGCGACGATCCTCCCATCTGGTATCCGGGTAGCCCTCAAGGGAAGACCCACGCCGACACAGGGGAGCGCGGCGCACTCCTCGTCGACCTCACCGACCGTCGGGCGCCCTCTGTGACCTTCCGTCCCCTCGCCGCCGTTCGATGGGACACCCTCGAGGTGGACCGCCTCGATACCGTCGAAACCCTCGACGACCTGGAGCGGGGCGTCCAGTTGGCATGGGAGGCCCGAAGAGGGGACGACCCCGGATCGGGCACGGAGTGGATGGTGCGCGTGGTCCTCACGGGGCCATGCCCGCTCTGGTCCGAACTCAGACGCGGCGAGGACGTCGAGATGCTGGGGCGCGAGCTTCAGGAGATGCTCGGCGCGCTCGACGTGACCGTGGTCGCCGATACGGTCCATCCCGTCTTCCCCATCGAAGAGCACCGGGCGCGCACGGACGTCCTGGGACAGGCCCTACGGATGGTCGACGGTCTGGGCCGTGGCGAATCGCCCATGAACGTGGACGCCAGCGAGCTCGCCGGCGCACCTTCCGAGGATCCCACAGCCCTCGAGAGCTACGTGCGCCGGCTCCTTGCCGATGCCGAGGGCGAAGTCGCCGCCCGCCTGCTCCAGGACGGTGACACGTGACGGCGGACGTCCACCGATGAAGATCGAACAGATCCGCATCGACGGCTTCGGTCGACTCGCCGACTTCGACACCGGCCCGAAGCGACTCGGCTCTCTGGTCGTGGTTCTCGGTCCCAACGAGGCCGGGAAGTCGACGCTCTTCCACTTCCTCACCACGGCCCTGTACGGATTCCATCCCGCGTCCAGGGACGGAAGTCCGCACATCCCCTGGGGAGCCGAAGAAGCCGGCGGCGAGATCTCCGTCCGGTTGGCCTCTGGAGAGTGCGCCACGGTTCGACGCCGACTCCGGTCTTCGCCCGCCGGCTCGCTGGAATCCCCGTCGGGGAGCCGGGAGCTCCGCAACCGGCCGGTCCACTGGGCGGAGCATGTGCCCCGCACCGTCTTCCGTCAGGTCTTCGCCATCACCCTTCAGGAGCTCGCCGGTCTGGACGAAGAGACGTGGGGACGTATCCAGGATCGGGTCCTCGGATCCATGGGCGCTTCGGACCTTCGCTCCGCCCGTGAGGTCGCCGACACCCTCGAGCGCGAGGCCGGGGAAATCTGGAGACCGAGCCGCCGCGGAAATCAGCGGCTCCGGGATCTGCAGGCGGAGATCCGTGACCTGCGATCGCGCCGCGCGTCGGCCGTGGAACGAGACCGCGACATCCGGAATCTCGTGGAGGAGCGCGAAGGGGTGGCCCGCCGCCTGCAGGAGGCCCGGGCCGAGCGACACAAGGAGAAGCTCGTGGTGGAGCGGGTCCAGGAGCTTCTGCCCCTCAAGCGGCAGTTGGAGCGCATCGAGAGCCTGCGCCGGGCCGGGGGGCCGCGGTCCGATCTCGTGGACCTGCCCGACGACCTGGTGGGCCACCGCACGTCGCTCGTCGAGCGGCGCGCGCAGCTGGACCGGGAGATGAGCGCCCTGAACGAGGACCTCCGGGCGCCGCGAGCCGTCATCGACGCCTTCGACGGGGACAAGCAACGCCTGCTCGAACTGCGCGACCCCATCAGCGCCTTCGCCTCACGAGCGGCAGGGGCCCAGGAAGACCGGGTCCGGCTGGTCGATCTGGACGCGGAGGCGCGGGCGCTGGGGGAGCGGCGCGCCGCAGAGGCGGATCGAGTTCTCGCCGAGCCCATGGACGGCGTGGTGGCAGACGCCGTCCGTGCCGCTTCGGTGGAGGTCCTCCGCGATCGGGTGGCGAGACTCGAGGCGCGAGGCGGAGGAGCCGTGAAGGGCGGCCCCCGTACGCGTGGACCCTCGTCTCCGATGGCCCTCGCCGCAGCGGGCGTCGGGGCGGGCCTGCTGGCGTGGGGCCTCGTCGATGGGATCACGCTCGCTGTCGTGGTCGGAGCGGCCGTGGCCGCCGTGGCCTTGGCCGCCGCCCTGCAGGGTCGCGCCTCCGAGGATGGTCCATCGGCGGAGCCCGAGCCGGGGGGGTCTCGCCGTGACGTCGACGAGCTGTTGACCGGCATCCCTGTGAGGTCGGAATACATGGATCCCCCGGGAAGACCCCTGGTGCAGGCCCTCGAGGAGCTCCAGGCCACGCTACGCGAGGGGGCGGAGGTGGAGGGCCGCGCCACGGTCCTCCGATCCCGGCTGCAGAAGCTGGCGGCGGAGGGGGAGGCCGTGGCCGCCTCGGCCGGGCGCTCCGACCACGGAGATCCCGTAGCCCTCGCCGAGACCCTCGAGCGTGAGCTCCGCGAAGCCGAACGGGCGTCGGACGCGGCAGCCGCGGCGGAGCGGGAGCTGGCCAGGGTCGAGCGTGCGCGCTCGTCTCTCGCGTCCGAATTGGCGGAGGTGGACGACGGCCTGGCGGAGGTCGACCAGCGGATCTGGCAACTGGCCGCCGGTGCCGAAGGTGGTCGACCCATCGACGTGCTCCAGCGTCGCCTCGATGCCCACCGTCGGGCGGATCGCCTGCAGGAGGAACTGGAGACCGCCCACCCCGATCTCGAGGCACGAATCGAGGACATCCGCAGGGCCGACGACGCCGGCGTGTCATGGGCCGTGGACGACGACGACCTGGCCAGTCGCAAGCTGCGCATCGACGAATTGGACGAAGCCATCGAGGAGCTTCGGGGGCGGGGCGACGCCCTGGAGCGGGACATCGTGCACCTGCGGGACCAGGAGACCGTCGACACCGTCGACAGTGAGATCGACAGCCTCAAGGAGGAGGCCCGACGGCTGACGACCGAGCGAGACCGGAAGTGGCTCCTGGCCCGGCTCATCAGAGAGGCGGACAGGCGCTTTCGCGAAGAGCATCAGCCCGACCTCCTCCGACGCGCGTCGGCCTATCTCGAACGCCTCACCGACGGTCGGTACCACCGCCTCATGGTGCAGGAGGAGGGGGACGGCGACCTGTTCCAGCTCCTGGGGCCGCGACTTCCTGCGCCGGTGCCCCTGGCCCGCCCCATCTCCACGGGCACCCTCGAGCAGGCGTACCTGGCACTCCGATTGGCCATCGTGGACCATCTCGACCAGGGCGAGGAGCGACTCCCTCTCTTCCTCGACGAGGCGTTCGTGAATTGGGACGCGGCACGTCGCGAGAAGGGCCTCGAAGTGGTGGCGGAGGTGGCGCGGACACGACAGGTATTCGCCTTCACCTGCCACCCCGAGATGGCGGAGGATCTGGGGCGCCGGGGCGCGTGCGTCCTGAGACTCTCGCGGTGACGTGACGCCCACCGTCCTCACGACGCGCGCCCCCTTGCACGTGGTCGACGCGGGGGGCGGCGGGGACCCATCCGACACCTTCCTCTTCCTTCACGGCTACGGGTCGTCGTCGTACATGTGGCGACATTGGGTCGGCGACTTCACCGCGAGGGGACGGGTCCTGCTGGTCGACCTCAAGGGGTTCGGTGATGCGCCCAAGCCCGACGACGACCGGTACTCGCCCTACGACTTCGCCGACGCCGTCACCGACTTCATCATGGAGCACGACCTCCGGCGCCTCACCCTCGTGGGGCAGTCCCTGGGAGGCGGGATCGCGCTCCTCACGGCCCTCCGCCTGCTGGACGAAAAGGGAGGAGACGGGCCATCCCGTCTCCATCGCATGGTCCTCCTCGCGCCCGCGGCATACCGTCAACGTCCTCCGCCTTTCGTATGGCTCTCCCACCGTCCCCGGCTGGCCACGGCCCTCATCCACCTCGTGGGGGCACGACGGATCCTCCGCTGGAGCATGCGCTCGGTCGTGTACGACGGCGCGTCGGTGACGGAGGACCAGGTGGAGGCCTACGCCCGCCCCTGGGGGAGCAGAGACGGCCTTCGGGCCGCGCTCACGGCCGGTCGCCAGATCATTCCGCCCGACATCGAAACGCGCACGCACCGGTACGGAGAACTGGACGTGCCGACGCTCCTCCTCTGGGGTGACAACGACCGCGTCGTCCCCCTTCGAGTGGGCCACCGCCTGGAACGCCAGCTTCCCGACGCCTGCCTCGTCGTCCTCCACCGGTGCGGGCACATGGCCCCCGACGAGCGCCCCGAGGAGTCCCTGAGCGCCACCATGCGCTTCCTCGACGAGCACCCCATCAGCGAGACGTCGTCGGCGCCGACGATCTAGGCGCCTTTCCGGCCACACCCCTCAGCGGAGTCGCTCCCGAGCGAGCGTCCAGAACATCTTGGCCCCGACACGGACGGACATGGTGAGGGATCCGGAGATCTTCGAGACGCCCTCCGCCCGTCGCCGATGCGCCACCTCGATCTCCTCGATCCGGAGGCCGCGGCGCACCGCGCGGATCTGCATCTGAAGGGTCCACCCCCACGTGCGGTCGTCCATCGCCAACTCCAGGAGCGAGGCGAAGCGAATGGCCCGGAACGGCGGCAGGTCCTCGAAGGCTTTTCCGAAAAGAAGGCGCGCCCCCGTCAGGACGACCCGGTTGCCCAGCCGGGCATGGGGGAGGATCGTTCCCACATCGCCCCCCTCGCCCCTGCGGACGCCCAGCACCAGGTCGGCCCGCCCGGCTCGGACGGGCTCCACAAGGCGCTGGATCTCGGTGGGGTCATCGCTACCGTCGGCGTCCATGAAGACGAGTACATCCGGAGGATCGCTCCCATGCGCCAGGTGATGGATACCCGCCAGGCAGGCGGCGCCGTACCCCCGTTCTTCCTCGTGGACGACCTCGGCCCCGCCCGCCCTCGCCACCTCGATCGTGCCGTCCGTCGACCCGTTGTCCGCGACCACCACACGGGCCACCACCCCCTCCGGTATGGACGAGAGGATGGCGGGCAGAGCCTCCTCCTCGTTCAAGGCGGGCATGAGGAGCGCCACCTTCATATGGCCACTCCTTCTGCCGAGGGTCCCGCACGGTGAGGGGCGGCTCGGCGGCGACCCTTCTCGCTCTGGGACTCGCTGAGCTCGTCTTCCTTGCCGGGCTCGGCTGGATTCCGGCCGCGCACCGTTTCCCTCTGCCCGGTCTCGCGGTCTTCGGGGCCGCGTTCGTGGCCTACGCGCTCGCGGGCTGGCTCATGAGCGCGCGAGGCGTCGAGGCGCCCGGCACCCTCGCCCACACCGCCATCATCTGGTCCGTGGCGGTGGCTCTTCGGCTCGCCCTGTTGCCCCTGACGCCCGAGCTCTCCGACGACGTGTACCGGTACCTGTGGGACGGGCACGTACAGCTCGCCGGAGTCAATCCCTACCTCCATCCGCCGGCGGCTCCCGAGGTGGAGGCCATCCGTACCGCGTGGCACCGCCTCGTCAACAATCCGGACGTACCGACCATCTATCCACCCCTGGCGCAGATCGCGTTCGTTCTGATCGGCCTCCTGGGCTCTTCGATTCTGACGGCGAAGATCGCGTGGGTGGCGTGCGACCTGGCCACGGCCGCCGTCCTCGCCGGCGTCGCCCGGGACACCGGACGCGACCCACGCCCCGTCCTTCTCCTCTACCTGTGGGCGCCGCTGCTGGTCGTCGAGGTGGCCTGGAGCGGTCACCTGGAGCCCTTGGGCCTCCTCGCCATGGCTCTCGCCCTTCGCTGGGCCTCGGCGTCGCGGCCCCAGGCCGCCGGAATGGCACTGGGTCTTGCGACCCTCACCAAGTTCGCCCCGGCAGCGGCCCTCCCGGCCCTGGTCCGGCGTCACGGGTGGCGTTCCCTGGTGGCGTTCTCACTCACCGTCGGAGCCTTGTATCTGCCGTACTCCGCCGCGGGTGGGGCGCTCTTCACGGGGCTGCGCACGTACGGAGAGCATTGGTGGTTCATGAAGGGGCCCTTCGTTGTTCTCGAGTCCATGGCCGGCGATCCCGACACTGCCCGACGGTTGGCCGCCCTCCTGGTGGTGGCGGTGGTGGCGTGGACCGTCATCTGTGCGTTCGACCTGGAACGAGCGCTCCTGTGGACCCTCGGCGCGGGCATGATCCTCACGCCGACGCTCCACCCGTGGTACGTCCTCTGGATGCTGCCCATGGCCGCCCTCCGAGGCTCGCGCGCCTGGCTCCTGCTAGGCGGCCTCGCATTCATCGGCTACTTCGGCCTGACCGGGTATCAGGAGACCGGCGAATGGGCGCAGCCGGCGCTGGCGCGGGCGGCCCTTTGGGTCCCCTTCCTCATCGTGCTCGGTCTCGAGGCCCGGCACCGTCCGTCCGGAGAGCCGATCTCGGAGGGCGGGTAGACCCAGCGCCAGATAGCCGCAAAGGAAGAGCACGATGAACGGAATCTGCCCCCAATACCCTCCGGCCACCGCCATGACCAGATAGGTGGCCATGAGTGCGCCCATTCCCAGCTTGGCGGCAGTATCCCACGGCATGGTCTTCGCCCGGTACATCGACGTCCCGCCGCCCCGTTTCGGGGTGCGCACGAAGGGATCCGCGACGTTGGTAAGGCCCCGCGTCACGGCTCGGGAGACCGGTACCGACAGGCCGATGCCCAGCGCCAGCGTGCGCAGGACGTCCCGAACACGCCCTCGGCGGGGATGCCCCCGCTTCTCGGCCGCCAACCAGTAGAAGACGGCGAAGGGTATGGTCGCCGCGGTGAAGAGAAGGACATCGAGCCCCAGAAGGGACTCGAGTCCCAACGACCGCCGCGCCACGGCAGAGGGGAAGAGGAGGACGGCGAGGGCCAGCGTGAAGGGGTGCGCCATGTGACCGAGGAGATGCACCACGGCCTCGACCTTCACCCCGAGGGGGAAGTCGCCCCGAAGCAACACAGGCAGAATCTTGCGACCCGTCTGGACGCCACCCTGTGCCCACCGCCGCTGCTGGACCTCCAGCGCCGTCACCGTCTCGGGTATCTCCGCAGGGACACGGACGTCGTCGAGGTAGGCGAAGCGCCACCCACGCATTTGAGCGCGGTAGCTCAGGTCCAGATCTTCGGTGAGGGTGTCACTCTGCCATCCGCCGGCATCCTCGAGACACCGCCGACGCCAGAGCCCCGCGGTACCGTTGAAGTTGAAGAAACGCCCTCCCGCATAGCGCCCCCCCTGCTCGAAGAGGAAGTGCCCGTCGAGGAGGTACGCCTGCGCTGTGGTGAGCCAGCTCGCTTCGCGGTTCAGGTGTGCCCACGCGCCCTGGACCATGCCTACGCCCTCGTCCCTCATGGGAGGGAGCAGATCGCGGACGAGCGTCGGGGGCGGCACGAAATCGGCGTCGAGGATGAGGATGAACTCTCCCTGAGCCACCTCCGTGCCGAGGGCCAGCGCACCGGCCTTGAAGCCCGACCGGTCGGCTCGGCGGAGGTGACGGATGTCCACACCCTGGGCCCGCCAATGCGCGACTCGCTCCTCGACGATGTCCGAGGTGCCATCGGTG
This sequence comes from uncultured Gemmatimonadales bacterium, assembly GCA_937983085.1. Classification (GTDB taxonomy): domain Bacteria; phylum Gemmatimonadota; class Gemmatimonadetes; order Longimicrobiales; family Gaopeijiaceae; genus UBA2589. The sequence continues at coordinate 8,711 of CALJKZ010000468.1, read as the reverse complement.
GAGTCGTCGAGGACCTGGATCTCCAGACGATCGAACGGATAGTCCAGTCGGCACGTGGCATCCACCACCCTGGCCGCTACCGATCGCTCGTTGAACATGGGGAGCTGAACCGTGACCACCGGGAGCTCCGTGTCGGAGAAAGGCCGGCGAATCTCGTTCCTCCGGCGATGGGACTGGACCAGGAGGAACGTCCGATGGGACGCGAACGGAATGAGCACCGCGAAGACACATGCGGTGAGCGCGAGGACGAGGACGGCGAGCGGTTCGATCATTACGCTCAGCGAATCCTGGTCGAGAGACGGGGGTTCCGCAGAATCGACATTGCGGTGACGTAGTCGCGTGCGCCCGCCCGAGTCAAACCGTCGCTCTCTCCGACGGAGTTGCGAGGGCGCCGAAGGCTGGTCGCAGCACGGTCTTTTCGCCAGCTTTCACTGGCTTTCGAATGACGTGACCAGCTTCTTCCCGAGGTGTACCGTGGCAGGTGTTCTCGAGCAGCTCAATGCGATCCGTTCAAAGGCCGGCGAACGGCGCACCCTCGGGCTGGACGACACCACCGTGTGTCAGTTCGCCACCCGCGATCCCGAGCTCGTGGAAGCCGTCGACGCGGCCACACAGGAGTTCGAGGCGCTGGAGCGGGACTTCCCCGAGCTCATCCGCCTTCCCGAGCCGGAGCAGGTCGAGGCCATCGAACGCCACCTGGTGAACTTCTACCCCGACGACACCGTCAATCCGTACGTCTCGCTGGCGGCGCGGGGGCCGTGGATCGTCACCACCAAGGGAGCCGTCGTCCACGACAATGGCGGGTACGGGATGCTGGGCTTCGGGCACCTACCGGACCCCATCATCGCCGCCATGACCAAGCCGCAGGTCATGGCCAACGTGATGACGCCCAGCTTCTCGCAGCTGCGGTTGGCGAACGCGTTGGAGCGGGAGATCGGTCAACGACGGGAGGGCGGATGTCCTTTCAGCCACTTCCTCGCCATGAACTCGGGCTCCGAGTCGGTCTCCGTCGCCACGCGGATCACCGATGTGAACGCCAAGATCCTGACCGACGATGGAGGACGCCACGCCGGCAAACCCATCCAGAAGATGTCTCTCGCCGGAGGCTTCCACGGCCGGACAGGACGTGCGGCCCAGTTCTCCGACTCCTCCCTGAAGGGGTATAGGACCCACCTGGCGACGTTCCGCAACGAGCGCCTCATCACGGTGAAGCCCAACGACGTCGAAGGACTCCGGGCGGCCTTCGCCCACGCCGACACCGAGGGATACTTCATCGAGGCGTTCTTCATGGAGCCCGTCATGGGCGAGGGGAACCCCGGCGCCGCCATCACGCCGCAGTTCTACGCTGCGGCCCGTGAGCTCACCAAGGCCCACGGCGCCCTCCTTCTGGTGGACTCCATCCAGGCAGGACTCCGCTCCACCGGATACCTCTCCATCGTGGACTACCCGGGTTTCGAGGTCCTCGAGGCGCCCGACATGGAGACGTACTCCAAGGCTCTGAATGCCGGCCAGTACCCCCTCTCCATCCTGGCTCTCACCGAGCGGGCCGCTGGTCTGTACCGCAAGGGGATCTACGGCAACACCATGACCGCGAACCCGCGGGCCATGGACGTGGGCACCGCGGTGCTGGAGATGGTCACCCCCGAGGTCCGGAAGAACATCGTGGAGCGCGGGAAGGAGTTCGTCGAGAAGCTCCAGGCCCTCGCCGACGAACTCGATGGACCCATCACCAAGGTGGTGGGCTCCGGGCTCCTCTTCTCGTGCGAGCTCGACCCTGCGTTCAAGGCGTACGGAACGGGGAGCAGCGAAGAGTTCATGCGCTTCAACGGCATCGGTGTCATTCACGGGGGCGAGAACTCGCTCCGCTTCACCCCGCACTTCAACGTGACGTCGGAGGAGGTGGACCTCATCGTCGACCACGTCCGCAACGCCGTCTTGAACGGGCCGAAGAGGGCCTGAGCGGACGGCAGCCCCGGCGCCCTGCGCTACCCCCGCCGGGCTACCCACCACGTTGATCGGACGGGTCTCCGAGGTCGGATCAGGCCTCGGAGACGTCCGCGGTCCACCCGATCTCCACCGAGTCGCGGATGCTCCGCGCCGTGGGACACTTGTCGACGTGGCTCGCCAGAGCCCGGTCGACCTTGTCCCGGTCGGCGCCCGCCGGTAGCCGGATGGTGTAGTGGACGTCGATACGAGTGAGCACGATGATCCGATCGACGACCTCGTTGGTGCCCTCTGCGGAGCAGCGGATATCGCCGTCGGCTACCTGAATCCCGCGCACTTCCAGTGCGCCATTGAGCGTACCGAGTAGTCAGCCGGCGGCGGCCGCCACCAGGTAGTCCACGGGGAGGGGCAGGTTGGGTTGGGAGTCCAGACCGTAGTGGGCCTTCACGGGGCCGTGAACTCCGAACTCGAGCGTCGTACCGTCTTCCAACGTCCCGCGACGATGCAAGACGCCGACCTTCTCGACCTCGGCTTTCGCCACGTAGAACGGGTCCGTCATCGTGTGCTCCCCACGGCAAGAACGTGAATCGTTATGCGACGCCCGCCGACGACGTGGACCGTCGGTCGGGCCGACGTACTCTCTACGATGAGGCTGCGAAGCGCCAGCGGGCTCGATCAGACGCCGGTATCTCCGCCGTCCGGCCAGGCGTCCGCTTCCTTCCGCTCGAAGCCACGGCATCGACGCACCGGGAGTGGCGGATACCGGGAGAAGCGGGGGTCAGAGGCCGCGCGCTCGCAGAGGTAGAAGCGCGAGCCACGACGGTTCCCCGTGACCCGGCTGTGTACGCACACGCTGCACAGGCCCGCTGGGTGCTCGGGTACCGCAGGAGGGGGATCATTCCCGGCGGGTGGCGGCCCCCGCCTCACGACCGGATGCCCAGGAAGCCCGCCTGTCGTTGCGGATCACCACCACGGTGGGAGAACAGGCCCGCGTCACCACACAGCGTGCAGTGTCCGGAAGCGGTAAGACGATCAGGACGGACGCCCGCGGCCCCGGCCCGACAGGCGAGCGCCGCCTTGAGGTCGACGGGCTCGGGCCCGTCGGGAGTCGGTTGGCCCAGAGCCGCATGTACCTCCGGTCCCACTTCGTAGCAGACGCCGCAGATGGACGGCCCGAGATGCACCCAGACGTCCTCGGGGCGGGTACCGAAGTGGTGGTGCATGGTCTCCAGGGCCGTCTCGAGGATGCCCGCAGCGGCCCCCCGCCAGCCGGCGTGGACCATCGACACCGCCGGTGCGCTTTCATCCACCAGAAAGACCGGGACGCAATCGGCGACGGTCACCGCAAGGACGACCCCAGGGAGCCGGGTGGCGTGACCGTCGCACGGCGCGACGAGGCATGGGACCGCGGGACGGCCGTCCGACCCTGAAGCCCGCGACCAGAGCCTGACCTCCGACCCGTGGGGTTGGGACGCATGCACGAGCGTGTCCACGCCGACGGTCTCCGCCAGCGCTCGCCAACTGTCCCGCACCGCGGCCTCCGGACTTCCCCCGGAGAAGAGCCCGAGGTCGAACGGCGGCCCTCGGCGAGACGACGCGGTAAGGCCCGACGTGGTCGTCCCCTGGAGGAGCCACGGCCACCGACTGACCCATTCGTCATGGACCAGCACCGGCACGGGTCCCGTCGGGGATTCGTAGACCACCGTCGGGGAAGCGGGTCGGGCGTTCATGGAGGGGCGTGGCTGCGTGAGGCTCATGGCGGGGATGCGCGGTTCTACCCTCGACGGGTACCCGCGTACAACGCGGACGTGCACGAGTCACCCGATCCCTGATAAACCCTCCTGCGGCCAGGGCAAATGAGGTAGGTTATCGCCCACGAGGAATGTTGACTCCTCAGCAGAGCGGACCGTGAAGGACGACACCCTTTTCGACAGTCAGAACGTCGCCTACGCACAGGCGATGTTCGAAGAATACGCCCGTAACCCCGAAGCCGTCTCCGCCGAGTGGCGCAGGCTTTTCGACAACGGGGCCGAACTCGCCATTGCCGAGGGTCTCCTGGTCCCGGACCAGCTCCGGGATCCGCGCGTCGGGTCCCGTCCTGACGCGACACCCCGGCCTCACGAGGCGGCCGGCCCCGAGTCGGGGTCCGACGGCCACGAAGCGCCACCTCCGCCGCGCACCTCGCCCGCCCCGCCAGTCCCGGCGGTCCCGTCGGTGTCCGTCCGGGGCGGGAACGGAGCGGAGCCGTCGCCGGCCGACAGGCTTCTGGAACTCCTACCCGCGGTGTCTCGCGCCACGGCGCTCGTGCAGGCGTTCCGCGACCACGGCCACCAATTGGCGCGTATCGACCCCCTCGGCAGCGAGCCGCCGGGGCACCCCCAGCTCTCGCCGGCCTTCCATGGCACGTCGACCGACGAGCTCAAGGAGCTTCCGGCCTCGCTCATCCTCGTGGAGAACGGCAAGAGCCTCGACGATCGCTCGGTGGCCGACGCTCTGGCCGATCTCAGCGAGATCTACGCCGACACCATCGGATACGAGTTCGAGCACCTCGATGACCATGTGAAGGTCGACTGGCTCTGGACGCAGGTGGAGGAGGGTGCCCACCGACCCACGCTGTCCGACGATCGTCGAAAGGATCTCCTCAAGCGCATCGGCGAGGCGGAGGGCCTCGAGCAGTTCCTGCACCGGACCTATCTCGGGCAGAAGCGCTTCTCGCTGGAAGGCAACGACATGCTCGTGCCCATGCTCGATCTCGTCATCGAGGAAACGGCCCGAGCCGGAGGAACCGACGTCGTGCTCGGGATGGCCCATCGCGGTCGACTGAACGTGCTGACGCACACCGTGGGCGTGGCCTACGGAGACCTCCTGGCCGAGTTCGAGGGCCCTTCCCGGAAGGGTGGCGCACTCGACATCGAAGGCACCGGCGACGTGAAGTACCACCACGGCGCCAGGGGTGTGCGCGACACCGGCGCAGCCGGGAAGGTGCATATCACCCTCGCGCCCAACCCCAGCCACCTCGAGTTCGTGAATCCGGTGGTCATGGGCATGGCCCGCGCCAAGCTGTGGTCGGAACTCGACGATGGAGGAGAGCCGGACTACGACCGGGTGGTTCCGGTCCTCATGCACGGAGATGCCGCGTTCGCCGCCGAGGGGGTGGTGGCCGAGACGCTGAACATGGCCCGCCTCGAGGGCTACGACGTCGGCGGAACGCTCCACATCATCGTCAACAACCAGATCGGCTTCACCACCGACCCCGGCGACGGGCGGTCCACGACGTACGCCAGCGACCTGGCCAAGGGGTACGGAATCCCCATCGTGCACGTGAATGCCGACGACCCTGAAGCGTGTCTCGCCGTAGTCCGACTCGCCATGGCGTACCGCCGGACCTTCCATGACGACTTCGTCATCGACCTGGTCGGGTACCGGCGACACGGCCATAACGAAGGCGACGAACCGGCGTACACGCAGCCCAAGAAGTATCAGGTGATCAGCGATCACCCGACGGTGGTGGACGTCTACGCCGACCGCCTCATCAAAGAAGGCGTCATCAAGGACTCGTTCGTCGTGTCCGTCCGCGACGAGATCGCCCAGACGTTGCGGGACTGTCAGGACCACATCCGGGAATACCAACCCGTGGAGGACGATCAGCCGGACGAGGAGCGGGAGATCCCGGTGATCCCCGAAACGACGGGGGTCGACCTCGAGACTCTGGAGAAGGCGAACCACGCTCTCATCGACGTGCCCGAGGGCTTCACGCCCCACCCGAAGCTGTGGCGTCAGATCGGGAGGAAGGCCAGCGAGTTCGGCCCCAACAAGATCCTGGATTGGGGACATGCCGAGACCCTCGCTTTCGGGAGCCTCCTCATGGAGGGCATTCCCGTCCGGATGACCGGGCAGGACGCAGAGCGGGGTACCTTCAGCCACCGGCACGCGGTGCTCCTCGACGCGGAGACAGGAGAGAATTTCGTCCCCCTCTCATCCGTCGCGAACGCGACCGTCGCGATCGACTACTCACCGCTCACCGAGACGGCGGTCATCGGCTTCGAGTACGGCTATTCGGTATCGTGCGACTCCGACGCCGTCCTGTGGGAGGCCCAGTTCGGCGACTTCGTCAACGTCGCCCAGGTCATGATCGACCAGTTCCTCTCGTCGGGTCACCAGAAGTGGGGGCAGTACTCGCGCCTCGTACTGCTGCTCCCCCACGGCTACGAGGGTCAGGGTCCGGAGCACTCCAGCGCCAGGCTCGAGCGGTTCCTTCAGCTGTGCGCGGAAGACAACATGCGGGTCACGTATCCGACCACGCCGGCCCAGTACTTCCACATGCTCCGAAGACAGGCGCTCCGCAGACCCGAGCGTCCCATGATCGTCATGACGCCGAAGAGTCTCCTCCGGCATCCGCAGGCGACGTCCACGGTGGCCGAGCTCACGACGGGCGACTTCCGCCACGTGTTGGAGGATCCGACGGTCGAAGATCCCGACACCATCGAACGACTCGTGCTGTGTTCGGGGAAGGTCTACTACGACATGCAGGGGCATGACCGTCGCGACGAGGCTTCCACGACTGCCATCGCCCGGCTGGAGCTCCTGTACCCGTTCCCCGAGGCGGCCATCCAGAAGCTGGTGGAGCACTACCCCAAGGTCCGTGAAGTGGTGTGGGCTCAGGAGGAGCCCCGCAACATGGGTGGACTCACCTTCGTCGGGCCGCGCCTTCGCGCCGTCGTGCCACGCACCATCCCCCTCTCGTACGCCGCGCGCCCGGAGCGCGCCAGCCCGGCCGAGGGGAAGGCATCGGAGCACGCCAAGGGGCAGGAGCGGCTGGTCCTCGAAGCCCTCGGACTCGAACCGGCGAGCGAACGCTGACGGGCGCTTCCGCCGTGGTACCGGCTCCGTGAAGCTCCCCTTCGACCTCGAGCGCCCCCTCGTCTTCTTCGATCTCGAGACCACCGGTCTCGATCTGAAGAACGATCGCATCGTGGAGCTCGCCTTCATCAAGGTGACACCCCACGGAGACGTGCTGGAGCGGGAGCGACGGTTCAACCCGGGGATTCCCATTCCCCCGGAGGCGACCGCCGTCCACGGCATCACCGATGCCGACGTCGCCGACGCGGTGTCGTTCGCCCGGACTGCGCGCAGTCTCGCCGACATGCTCGACGACTCGGACCTGGCAGGCTTCAACGTCCGGCGTTTCGACATCCCCATGCTCCTCGCCGAGTTCGCCCGCGCCGGCGTGGACTTCGACATGGAGGGGCGCCTCGTGGTGGACATGCAGAACATCTTCCACCGCGAAGAGCCGAGGGACCTCTCCGCCGCCGCCCGCTTCTACCTCGAGCGGGAGCACGAAGAGGCGCACACGGCTCTGGGCGACATCCGGACGTCTGCGGGCGTCCTCGGCGCCCAGCTCCAGCGGTACCCGCACCTGCCGCGAGACCTTGCAGGACTCCACGCCTACTGCGAAGAGTACGCACCGACCCGTTCGGAAGTGGACCGCTGGTTCGGTCCTCCGGAGGAGGGTCGGGTGTTCCGAAGAGGGAAGCATCGAGGTCGTCCCCTGGCGGAAATCGCCCAGGAGGCCCCCGATTACCTCCAATGGATGATGGGGGCCGACGACATGGATGAAGACGTCGTGGCCATCGTTCGCGAGGCCCTGACGGCAGGAGCGCCGTCGGAGGACGCACCCGGCACAGCGTAGACACAGACCGACCCACCATAGGAGCCCGTTTCATGAAGGCCCGCACCTCGTTCACCGCCCCCTGCCTCACGTCGGCTCCTCCCTCCTTCCTCGGCGCGGTCCAACGGTGCCTTGGCCTGGCAGCGTGCCTGGGGGCAGCGGCATTGGCCCTGGCGGCGGCGCCCGGCCAGGGAGCGGCCCAACGCGCCATCACCACGGCGGACATGGAGGCCCTCTACGCCCGACCCATCGGGCCGGCCACGACGGGAGGACGGATCCACGACGTCGAGGTCGTCCCCGGCGACCCCTCGACCATTCTCGTGGGAACGGCGTCCGGCGGCCTTTGGAAGACCACCAACCGCGGGACCACCTGGACCAACGTCTTCTTCGGCATGCCGGTGAGCACCTTCGGTGACATCGCCATCGCACCGTCCAACCCCAGGGTGGTCTACGCAGGCACGGGTGAGCAGCAGAACCGGCAGTCGAGTTCGTACGGCAACGGGGTGTACCGCTCCGACGACGGTGGGGACACCTGGCGACACATGGGTCTCGACGAGACGCGCCACACCGGCAAGATCGTCGTGCACCCGACGAATCCGGACGTGGTCTGGGTGGGCGGTCTCGGCAACCTCTGGGCCCCCTCCGAGGACCGGGGAGTCTTCAAGAGCGTCGACGGCGGCGAGAGCTGGAGCAAGGTCCTGTACGTCGACACGCTCACCGGCGTTATCGACCTCGAGATCGACACGCCCAATCCCAACGTCCTCTACGCTCCCACGTACCAGCGCCTCAGGCGCGACTGGGGCTTCACTGGAGGAGGGCCGGGGCGCGGCATCTACAAGAGCACCGACGGTGGAGAGACGTGGCAGGAGCTCACCGGAGGCATCCCCGACAGCGACAAGGGGCGCATCGGGATCGCCCTCTCCGAGTCGAATCCCAACGTCCTCATGGCGCTCATCGAGACCGCCGACAGCGAGACCACGGGCGTATACCGCTCGGAGAACGCGGGGGCCACATGGGAGATGGTCAACGACCAGAACATCCGCCCCATGTACTACTCCCACATCTACATCGACCCCAACGACGACGAGCGGGTCTACAC
>CALJKZ010000467.1 GCA_937983085.1 uncultured Gemmatimonadales bacterium | reverse complement strand
CTATTCCCCCGCAACCATGCCGTCCCGCGCCACCGCGCCGACGTGTTGCTCATGAGGAGCATGGGTGAGACGACCGTGGAGCGTCTCGATGGCAACCTCTACCGGGTCCGGGTCGACATCCGGAACGAGCGCCTGATTCCCACCATCACCATGAAGGCCCAGCAGAACCGGGTGGTCCGACCGGACATCATCACCGTCGACGGGAACGTGGACGTCGTGGCAGCCGGGTGGGTGCCGAACAAGCATCGGCCAGGGCCCACCGAGATGATCGACCAGGCTGAACTGGACCGGATCCTGGTGCGGAGTGGCGCGCCGGGGCGCACGACCCGGACGCTGGAGTACCTGGTGCGCGGGTCGGGCACGATGACGGTGGAGTATGCCAGCGTGAAGGGTGGGACGGTGAGGACGTCGGTGACCTTGCGGTAGGAGGCTACCCGGGCCCGTCGATCCTGCGAGGGCTGAAGCCTCGCGTGCCCTCGGGCCCTTCTTCGGCCCCCCAAGCCTCGAAGGCTCGATCGACCACGGCTCGCGCGCGATCGGCGGGTTCGTCGTGGGCCCGGAGCATGGCCCGGACCCTTTGCTCGAGCCGCTCATCGTCGAGGGCGTCCAGGACGCGATCCCTCTCGTCCGGCTCCGCGTCGGCCAGATCGTCGAACATTTCGTTCAGGCGACGCCAACGCTCGTCCACAAAGCCCCCACTGTCGGTTCCCGGGTCGTGTCGCTACCTGCAAATGCGTCGTTTCGGTCCGAGTACCCTCACGCCTCCTGGCGCGGATCGAGTTCCGTGGCGAGCCAAGCCTTGGCCATTCGCAGGTCCCGGTCGACCGTCGCTTCGGAGATGTCCACCGCCGACGCGATCTCGGCGTAGGTGAGCCCGCCGAAGAAATGAAGCTCGACGACCTGCGCTTTGCGGGGGTCCCGTTCGGCAAGGCGGTTCATAGCCGCGTCGAGATCCAGGAGGTCGTCGGGCCGGGTGTCGAGCGCGGCGATGTCGTCTTCGAGGGTGATGGGGCGAGCACCTCCGCCTCGCTTGTCCCTCGAGCGGGCGCGCGCATGGTCGACGAGGACGCGCCGCATGGTCTGAGCGGCCACGGCGAAGAAATGAGCCCGCCCCTGGAAGTCGATGTCGGCGTCCACGAGCCGGGCATACGCCTCGTGCACCAACGCCGTCGCCTGGAGCGTGTGGTCGGGGCGCTCCGAGCGAAGACGCTTGGCGGCCAGGGCACGCAACTCGTCGTAGATGAGCGGGACCAACTGCTCCATGATCCGCTCGTCGCCGTCACCCGCACGGGCGAGGAGAAGGCGTGTGACTTCAGAAGGGATGGGTGGGCTCCGTGGTCCGACGTGTGGTCGACGACTCGATGGACCAAGATCCCACCGTCGTCCGAGCTGCTGCAAGACGATCGGATATCACGCACAGTCTAGGCGCAAACCGCGTTCCCGGCTCAGTCCTCCGATTCGCCGTCCGGTACCGTGGGGCACACCCGATGAATGGGACGACCTCCCCCCGAATCGAACGCCATGTTGTCCCGCGGAACGGGTCCACCGCATTTGGCGCACATCTGCCCGTCCTCCACGTGGCGCTTCGACGGGTCCTCACCCCCCAGTCCGAACAGCCGTTGGAAGATACCCACGTCGCCCCCTCTATCCAGTGTGAGCGTGGAGTGTACGGAAGGGAAGCTGCATCTCCAAACGCGCTGACCTACACGGGTGGATCACGGAGGGCCCCGCCGCCCGAAGCTGTCCTTCTCCGGGGCCGGATCGTACGATGTCGACCGGCGTCGCCGCCCCACCGGCTCGCGCACGACTCCAGCTCCGGCGCTTCAGCGTCACCCAAGGGGGACGAATGGTTCGCATCCGCGCTCGCGACCTCATTTCCGGTGTCATGCTCGTCGGCATGGCGTGCACGGCCCCGAACTCGGACATCGACGACGATGCACTCGCCGACGCGGACCGGACCGACTGGGTGGGGTTCGGGCGGACGTCGGATCAGCAACGGTTCAGCCCCCTCACGGAGATCGATGCCACCACGGTGAGCCGGCTTTCTCCCGCCTGGTACCTGCCGCTTCCCGACGACAACGGACTCGTTTCGACGCCGTTGGTGGTGGACGGCACGCTCTACTTCATCGGGAGCATGAATCGGGTTCGTGCGGTCAATGCCGCCACCGGAGCGTTGATCTGGACCTACGATCCGCGAGTCGAGGAGTACGCCGACCGCATGCGCGTCGGGTGGGACCACAACCGGGGCATCGCCTTCTGGGGTGACAAGGTCTACGTCGCCACCTGGGACGGCCGCCTCAATGCAGTGGACGCGGCGACGGGAGCCGAGATCTGGTCGGCCACCACCATCGATCCCGAGCTGCCCCTCTATATCACCGGGGCCCCCATGGTCTTCGACGGAAAGGTCCTCATCGGGAACGGGGGGACCGAGCACGGCCCGGCTCGTGGGTACGTGACGGCCTACGATGCCGAGTCCGGGGCCGAGGTCTGGCGCTTCTGGGTCGTGCCGGGCGATCCGTCGGAGGAGTTCGAGGACGACGCCATGCGCATGGCCGCCGAGACGTGGACGGGGAACTGGTGGATCCACGGAGGTGGGGGCAACGCCTGGCACGGGTTCACCTACGACCACGAACTCGATCAGCTGTACATCGGGACCGGCAACGGCTCACCGTGGAACCAGAAGATCCGCAGCCCCGAGGGCGGCGACAATCTCTTCCTGAGCTCGCTGGTGGCCCTGGATCCCGACACCGGCGAGTACCTGTGGCACTACCAGACGACGCCGGGCGAGACGTGGGACTTCAACTCCAACATGGACATCGTCCTGGCCGATCTGGACATCGACGGCACAGAGCGGAAGGTCATCCTCCACGCCCCGAAGAACGGCTTCTTCTATGTCATCGACCGGACCGACGGATCGCTCATCTCCGCCGAGCCGTTCACGGACGTGACGTGGGCAAGCCACGTGGACATGACCACGGGCCGCCCGGTGGAAACTCCCGACGCCCGTTACGAGGACGGGCGAGCGATGGTGGCGCCCGGGCCGCTTGGCGGTCACGGGTGGCACGCCATGTCGTTCAACCAGGAGACGGGCCTGGCGTACTTCCCGACCATCCACGCCAGCTACGTCTACGACGACAGCAACGTGGATCACGAAACGTGGCGGTCGGAGCCGTGGGTCGGCGGACTGGGGGTGGAGGGCGGCTTCGGCCCGTCGCTACGGGACGACAACGTGTTTTCCACCCTGAGGGCGTGGGACCCCGTGCGTCAGGAGTTGGCCTGGGAGGTGCCTCTGCCCGGCGTGTACAGTCCCGGCACCATGACCACGGCCGGCAATCTGGTCTTCCAAGGCCGGCTCGACGGCGTCTTCGCGGCGTACGGGGCGGACACGGGTGAGGAGGTGTGGACGTACGACATGGGGCTCGGCATGTCGGCCCCGCCCATCACGTACGAGGTCGACGGCCGCCAGTACGTGGCCATCCTCGTGGGGTGGGGGTCGGTGATGGCGGCCATCGGAGGGGCCGGTGTGGCCCAGTACGGGTGGGCGTACGGAGAGCACGAGCGCCGACTGGTGGCGTTCGCCCTGGATGGCGATGCCGAGCTTCCTCCGCAGCCGGAGCGCGTCGTTCCCATTCCCCGAGCCGAGGACTTCGAGGTGGATTCCGTCCTTGCGGCGCGTGGAGCGGAGTCGTGGGCGAAGTGCAGCTGGTGCCACGGTGCCGGGGCGGTGGCCGCCGGGATGACGCCGGACCTCCGGTCGTCCCGGATCATCACGTCCCTCGAACGGTTCGCCGGCGTCGTGCGCGACGGAGAGCGCGCCTCCGACGGCATGCCGATGTACGCCGACATCTCCTTCGAGGAGCTGGTGGGCCTTCAGCACTACATCCGGCAGCGGGCCGATGCTGCTCTAGGGTCTCGCTAGTCGTCCTCCGCGCGCCACCCGATGACGACGGAGGCCGTGACGCTCTCTGCGATGCGCCGGGCCCGACTGGAGAAGATCCGGTCGAGGAGTCCGGGGCGCCCCGAGGGCCCGAGGAGGACCAGGTCATGCTCGGCGGACTCGGCGACGATGGCGGCCTCGGCGTCGTCGGATGTGATGACCTCGAGCTCGCCCTCGACGCTTCGGTCCACCGAGTCCAGGCGAGCTTGGATCCGGGCTCTGGCCTCCCCCTCGTCGACGTCGGGCGTAGTGACGTGGAGGTAGGTCACCGTCCCACCCGTGTAGGCGACGAGGGCGCGGCACACCTTGGCCGTGAGGCGTAGGGGTGCGTTCTCGGCGATAGGGACGAGGATGGACCGATGGTCCGGGTGTCGGAAGGTGGCGACCACGACGTCGGCATCGGCCTTCCCGGCCACCCGCCGCATAGTACGATCGAACCGCTCCTCCTCCTTGGACCGGACCTCGCCCCCCGAGTAGCCGACGAGGATGAGCGAGGCTTCATGGCTCTCGGCGGCGGCGAGGAGCCCTTCTTCGACGTTCCTCGCCACCTCGACAATGGCCCGGGCCTGCCGACCGGATTCCAACGCCGCGTCCGCCGAACGCTGGAGGAGATCCCTCGCCTGGATGACCTCGGGGGACGAGCTCCCGGTACTGAGGCTGATCTGGTTCGCCACTGGAACGACGTGGACCAGGAGCACCGGCGTGTCGCCACCCTCGTTCGTGGCGTCCGCCAGGGCCATCGACAGCCCGACCAACCGATGGGCTGTTTCGGGATTCGAGATTCCGACGAGGATGGAGCCTTCGGACGGAGTCATGTCGGCCTCCCGGCGAGAATCGGAGCGTCGTGCGCCCGTACGAGGATGAGGGACGGGCCGTCCAGGCCGTCCAGTGCCTCCACGGCGTCGTGGAGCGAGGTGGCCTCGAGAGCCGATACGCCCACGACGATGAGATCGTGACGGTCGGCCTCCGACGCCACGGCCTCCTCGGGGCTCGTGCCCGGCAGGGCTCGAACACGTGCCCGTACGGTGACTCCTAGACTCGCTTCAAGGTCGTCCTCCACCTTGCTTCGCTCCTCCTCCGAGGCGTCGGTCGGTACCCATGACGCCACCGTCAACTCCGCCGACCAGGCCGCCGTGAGCCGACTGGCCACCACCATGCCGAGCTCGCCGTGGGTCCCCGAGTCCACGAGTACCAGGATGCGCCGTGCCGGGAGAGGCGCGTCTTCGCGAAAGAGCAGGACGTGGGCGCGTAGGTGGCGGTCGAGGGATTCGGCGAGAGCGGTCTCCCGCGCTTGGGGCCCGTGGCCCGGCCAGCCCGCCAGGAGCAGCGACGCCCCCGTCGTTTCCGCTGCGGTGACGAGACCGCGGAAGGCGGTGGTGGAAACCAGCACGTGGGATCGGACGGTGGCGCCGGCCTCCCGCACCCATCGTGACTCCGCCTCCAGGGCGCGGCGCCGCTCCTCGATGGCCCGGTAGTACGACTGCACGCTGTCGTCGTCGAGCCGTCGCTCGAGGCGGAACACACTGACCACCGTCACCCGCCCCCGCATGGGACCCATGAGGGCGCCTGCCAGCCGGAGTCTGGACTGCTCGCGCTCGGGATACCCCACCGCGACGATGGCCGTGGGGATCTCGTCGGCCACGGCGCCCCATCGCTCCACACGCTCGAGGCCGGGCTCGAGGATGCCCCGGCGGAGGAAGTAGGGCCACTCGCCGCGCACCTCGGTGCGGTGACGGCCCCACATCATGTAGTGACCGACCGCGAAGACGATGAGGCCGAGGCCGAGGTACAGCGTGACCGGCTCCATGAAGAAGATGACCCCGAAGCAGGCGAGGGCACCGGCCAGCGGTACGAAGGGGAAGAGCGGCGTCCGGAAGACGGGCTGGTACCCGGCGGGTCGGGCACCACGGAGGATGATGCACGCCAGGCTCATGAGCCCGTAGAGCAGGAGGTGCAACAGGCCGGCCGCTTCCGCCAGGAGCTCGATGTCTCCGGCCAGGATCACCCCAATGGTGAGCCCCCCGGTGACCAGCACCGCCCGGTGGGGGATCCGGTAGCGGGGGTGGATCTCGTTGAGCCACTCCCAGATGAGGGAGTCCCGACCCATGGCGAAGCTGATGCGGGACGCCGACATGATGCTGGCGTTGGCCGAGCTCACCGTGGCGAGGACGGCGCCCAGGAGGATGGCACCTCGGCCGAGCGGCCCCATGAGATCCTCCGCCAGGTCGGCCACGAGCGTCGCGCCGGTGAGATCCTGCCAGGGCCGGATCATGAGACAGACGAGGAGGACGAGGCAGTAGAGGATCGTGACGGCGACGACGGACCCGAGGAGGGCGATGGGCAGGTTGCGCCCCGGGTTGCGGATCTCCTCGGCCATGGACGCGATCTCTCCGAACCCGGCGTAGGTGACGAAGAGGGTGGCCGTTCCCGCCATGATGGCGCCCAGGCCGAAGGGGGCGAAGACCGAGTCGGTGAGAACGGTGGGCCGTACCCCTGTGGCGCCTCCGCCCAGGAAGAGAAGGAGCACCACGACCAGGACGGCGACGATGAGGTTCTGGAGCTGACCGGCGGCCTTGGACCCCGCGAGGTTCAGCCCGGTCAGGAGCGCCGTCATGCCCACGGCGTACGCCCAGACGGGGAGGTCCACCAACGTGTGGACATACTCTCCGAAGCCCACCATGTAGAAGGCCGACGCGAAGACGAGCCCGAAGAGGCTCCCCCATCCGAGGACGGCGCCCCAGAGAGGCCCCAGCGCGCGCGAGATGAAGTAGTAGCCGCCCCCGGACTTGGGCATGCCCGTGGCGACCTCGGCCGCCGCCATGGCGTTGAAGAGGGCGATGACCCCGCCGACGACCAAGGACACGATGGCGGCGGGGCCCACCTCGGCGATGATGAAGCCCGGCAGTACGAAGATTCCGGCACCGATCATGGTGCCCACGCCGATGGTGGTGGCCTCCATGAGGCCCAAGGATTGGGCGAGCTCCACCTCGACGACGTCGGCGCCGACGTGAGGCTCTTCCCGAGGCAGTGCGTCGATCTCGCTCATGCCGAGACCGGACGTTTCCACAGCATGGGCACCCCCGGGAGCGAGTCAGGCGGCCGGGCTGCGTGCCCGGCGCGACGGCGTGCAGGGGAGTATAGGCGGCGCGATGCCGGACCGCCCGTCGCCCCTCGTCCCGATGAGCGGGGGCGACGGCTACCTAGTACCGCAGTAGCCTCGTCACCTTGATGGCCAACCCCCGGCTCCGCAGGCCGCTGCTGCCCGGACCGGTGTCCCGCTCGTCGGTCCAGACCACGAAGATCTCGCTCCCGGGCGCGTACTCCCACCGGAAGCGCACGTTGCTCGAAAGCGCCCCGTCTGCCTCGTTGTACTGGACCAGCGAGCTGGCGAACATGCGCGGTGTGAAGGCGTAGTCGGCACGGAGTCGGAAGACGGCCTGGGTCTCCCGTTCGTACGCGGGCAGGTCGATGAGGTTGAAGCTCACTCCGGGCTCCAACGACAGGTGATTGGAGATGACGGTGCGCCCCCGATTCACGGAGAGGGCGCGGATGGTGCCGTCGTAGAAGTCACCCCACTGGAAGGATACGTTGCCGGCCAGTCGCCGGTGTTCACCCCCGTTGAGGGACACCCGGTAGCTCGTGAACGAGTAGCGGCCTTCGGGAATGGTCAGAGTGCGCGAGAGGTCGAACGGTTCCTCGATGCGCTCGAACTCCCGGATCGCCTCCACCGAGAGCCGGTCGCTGCTCTCCATCTCGATGTCGAAACTCGCCGACTGCTTTCGGGACTGGATCAGGCCGTTCTCGTCGTCGGCGAAGTGATCGACGGCGACGTCCCACGTAAGCTTCCGGATGGACTCGATGGAGGTCGGGCGGGGGCTGAACCGCAGGGACCCGGAGTGTTTGTCGAAGCCCTTTCGACGCAGGAAGCCGATGCCCGGGTTGAAGCCTTGGCCGACCTCCAGGCGCGACGCGCTGACGCCGTACCGATCGCCTTCGTAGGCGCCGGCGGCCTGCCAGCTTTGTTCGTTGCCTCCCACCCCCAGCGTCTCCGTCCGCGACCAATATCCGCCGAACTCCAGGTCCTGGGTGATACCGAACGCGGCGTCGACACCGTAGACCTGGTTCGCTCCCGGACCGGCCGTGGAGAGGGAGCGATTGGTGAAGAGCGCACCGATGGAGCTGCGCTCCAGGATGTCACGCTTCACCCGTAGCACCGTGAAGTTGGTGCCCTGGACCCCGGCGGCCTCGTCGTCGCCCGTCTGGATGTTCAGGGCACCCACGGCGAAGGGACCGACCTTACCCGTGACCCGTCCGCCGCCGATGATGGGGATGACCGCGCCCTGGTCGAGGCCGATGCGGCGGCTGTAGAAGAGCGTGGGCGCGTCGCCGCCGCCCCTCCCGAAGCCCCGGCCGCCGGGGCGGAACCCGCCGGATCCTCCTTCTCCGAACTCGAAGACGCCGCGACCCTCGAGGAAGAAGTCACGCTTCTCGGGGAAGAAGAGGCTGAACCGGGTCAGGTTCACCTGTTGCTCGTCCACCTCCACCTGGGCGAAGTCCGTGTTGAAGGTCAGGTCGGCGGTGAGGTTCGCCGTGAGCCCGTACTTCAGGTCCAGCCCTGCGTCCGCCGAGAGGTCGTTGGTCCGGATGGGGTCCGACACCCGGTCGGTTGTGAGATCCCCGATGGCGTACGGCTTCAGCTCGACGTTGCTCCCCGCGGGGGGGAGGTCGAGGCCGACGACGGTCCCGGCAGCGGAGATGCGGTTCATCGCCTGGGGTCCAGCGAGAAACGGCGGCACCGGGTTGAGGTAGGTCCACTCGTTCTTGTGGCGGATGGAGCGCCGGAGTTGGATGCCCCACATCTGGTCGGCGCCCGAGTTGTATCGGAGGGACTTGAAGGGGATGGCCATCTCGACGATCCAGCCCCCGTCGAACCGACCACCAGCAACGTCCCACACAGGGTTCCAGTCGGTGTTGGGACCTCCCTCGTCCACCACCGAGTAGTCGGCCCGGGCGCCCAGCGCATTGGCGTAGAAGATCATTCCGCTGCGGCGGTCGTAGAACGTGTCGAACATCACCCCGAAGTTCTCGTTGTTGCGCAGTCCCGGGGTGTCCCGCCGCAACTCGTTGATGACCCACTCCTCGGGCGGGGAGGAGTCCCAGCAGCGGCACGTGACGTACACGTGGGTTTCGTCGAACGTCACCCACACGTCGGTGCGTTCCGAAGACGGGTCTCCGGCGACGGGCGTCACCTGGACGAAGTCGCCGAACGGACGGTACTCGTCGTACACCGCCTCATTGAGCTCCCCGTCCAGCACCAGCGGCTCGTCCAGCCGGATGGCGCGCACCGTCGCTCGTCCCCGGGCGTCACGCGTGATGGACTCGGGGAGCGTGGGGGCGGGCGAGCCGTCGAGGACGGTGCCATTCCCTTCGGGTCCTTGCTGGCCCTGCGCCGGATGTGACACCACTACGGCCAGGAGGAGGGTGAGCGGTGCCACGAGGGCCAGGGGTGCCACCGGGGTGATGCGGGTCGTCCGTGGGAGTGCGGAGACGAAGGGGTGAGGCATGGGAGGGACGACGTCGACGAGGTGGGCAGGTAGCGGACGGCCGACCGAAACGTAGGGCGACGACCGGATGCAGGTAGGTCACCGACGAGGACACCCCTTCGGTGCTGGATGTTGGTCGGATGGTCCCGCGTCCTGCGCCCCGTGACGGACCGGTCCCCGATCCGTTGCGTCTCGGCGCGTTCCCTGGCTACCCTCGCCAAGGGCGGTGAATACGGAATGGCCCGTCCCCCACCGTGGACTTCGCATGACACCCTCCCCATCCGACGAGCCCCCGCCGGTCGCCGACGCCGACCAGCAGGCCACCGTCACCCGGCTCCTGCGGGAGTGGCAGGCTGGCGAGGAGGGGGCGTTCCATGCCTTGCTCCCCATGGTGTACGGCGAACTGCGGAGGCTGGCCCGCTCGGCGCTCCGCCGTGAGCGGGCGGGCCACACGCTTCAGACCACCGCTCTCGTCCACGAGGCCTACCTCCGCTTGGCCGGCTCCGACAGTGGCCCCGATACGCGCCGTCGCTTCATGGGCGTCGCGGCCAACGTCATGAGGCGTGTACTGGTGGACCACGCGCGGCGCCGGAAGAGCAAGAAGCGCGGAGGGGACATGGCTCCTCTGCGACTGGACACGCTGGAGCCGCTCCTCGCCGCACCATCAGGAGAACGGGACCTCATCGACATCATCGTCCTCGACGAGGCCCTGGAAGAGCTCATGGAACAGGACGAGCGTCCCGGGCGGGCCGTCGAGCTCCACTATTTCGGCGGTCTCTCCTACGCCGAGGTCGCCGAAGCGCTGGACGTCTCCGAGGCGACAGTCGACCGGGATCTACGCTTCGCGCGAGCGTGGCTCTATCGGAAGCTGGACGCCAGGGAGGAGACGCAATGAGCCGGATCCGTGCGGTGTTCGATGCCGCCCTGGACCTCCCCACCGTGGAACGCGCCGAATTCCTCGCAGACGTCGCGGCCGACGAGCCGGAGGGCGCATCGGAAGTGCGCG
>CALJKZ010000466.1 GCA_937983085.1 uncultured Gemmatimonadales bacterium | reverse complement strand
CCCATGAACAGCTCGGTGGCGGTCTTGTTGATCTCCCGGATGGCCGCTCGGAGGTCGTTGCGCGCCTCCACCAGATCCGCGTGCTGCCCGGTGAGAAAGTCGAGCCGCTCGCTCTCCTCGGCGTGCTCTTCCATCGCCAGCATGTTCACCGGCCCGATCCGCTCGAGGGCGACGATCAGATCCTGGAGCTCCCGCTCCAGATCGTCGAACTCTCCCTCCACCGGCTCGGCTTCGTCCAGAAGGCGTTCCAGGGGGCGGCCCCACTCGCCCTCCAGGCGCTCGCGAATGCGCTCGATCCGGCCCACCAACTCCTGCTGCTCCAGCTCCAGGGCATGGCGCCGATCCGACGCAGCCCGCTCCTCGGTCCGCGCTTCCCGCACCCGCTTCTCTGCGGCGCGAAGGGCGTCGGAGATCTCCTGGAGAGCCTCATCCTTGGCCTGTACCGCAGACTCGGCGGAAGTCCGTTCCTCGAAGAGCCGCTGTGTCGCCTGCGCGCCCTCTTCGCGGACTTCGGCGACCTTGGCCTGTTCGCTCCGCAGGCTCTCGGCCTCGGAGTCCAGGGCTTCCACCCGCCTCGTCGCCTGCACCCTGGCCCGCTCCAACGACTCCAGTCTGTCCTCGAGACGCGACACGTCCCCCTCGAAACGGGCCACGTCCACCGCCAGCCGGGCTTCCTCAGCCCGCGCCGTCTCCCACTCCTCCTGCACCGACTCCACCAGGGACCGTGCCTCGTCCCTGTCGGCCTGAAGGCCGGACTCCTGTTCCAGGAGCACTGTGCGATCGTCCCGCGCTTCCTTGGCCCGCTCGAGGGCACGGGCGCGGGCGGACCTGGTGCCTTCCACCTGGCGGGCGAGTTCGTCGCGGAGGCGGTCCATCCGCCCCCGACGGTCCGACTGCTCGGCCAGGTCGCCGTGAAGCTTCCGGTGCTCGTCCTCGGCGGTCTGCCGGGCGGCACGTGCCTCGGCCAGCGCCTCCTCCGCTCGATGGAGTTCGGCCTCCGCTGCCACGCGTATCGCTTCTGCCGCCTCGGCGTTCGTCCTTGCCTCGGCCAGCTCGCCACGGAGTCGCTTCAGTCGCTCCTTCCGCTCGAGCACCCCGGAAGCGCCCGACGGATTGCCCACCCGCAGCACTCCGTTCCGTTCGGTCACCGGGACACCTCCCGACGAAGGGGTCTCGACGCCGTCGAGAAGCGCCCGGACCCACGGCGAACCGTCGCCGGACACGTCGATTCGGGACAGGAGTCCTCCCGACGCGGAGCCGGCACCCGAGGGCACGCGATCCAGAGGCAACAAGACGAGGCCTCCGCCACCCTTCCATTCGTTGGCGAACCACTCGAGAAGGCGGTCGACCGTCGCCCCGTCGCGGACGACGAGCGCGCTGGCCAGCGGCCCCAGATAGGCTTCAACCGCCGCCGGCGCAACGCCGTCGGCATCGATGCAGTCGAACAGGCCTCCGACGACTCCCGTATGGACGCCGTCGAGAGCGGCGCGTACCACGGGCTCGACACCTTCCTGATCGCGCTCCAGGCTCTCGAGCGCCGACACCCGCGACGCCAGGGCGTCGACGCGGTCCGCCGCTTCCCGATCACTGCGCCGCGCCTCGGCGAAGGCGGCGCTCGCCAGGCCGGCCCGTGCCACCGCTGCCTCCAACGCCGCTTCGGCCCCGCGGAGATCGTCGGAGATCTCCTCCAACCGTCCGGAGAAGAGATCCCCCTGCGACTCCAGATCGGAAAGCGTATCGGCGGTGTTGGTGAGTTCGTTCTTCACCTGCTCGAGGCGCCGCTCCAGCTCCTCGGCCTGGGCATCGGACGCCTCGGCATCTCCCTCGAGCTGAGCGACCCGTCGGACGATTTCACGCCCCCGGGCCTCCACCGACTCCATGGCGTCGCGCGCAGCCTGGAGCCGCTCCCGTACGCCCTGGGCCGCCTGGGCCTTCTCGCCGGCCACGGCCCGGAGCGCGGAGAGTTCCTCCGCCGCGGCGTCGCGGCGGTCCCGGAGTTCCGCCTCCTCCTCGCCGAAGCCGGAGGCCCGGTCGCGGGCCTCTTCACGTTCCTCGGCAATCTGGCCCAGGCGCCGCTCGGCGTACGCCGCCCGCTCCTCGGCGACGGCAAGATCCCGTTCCCAGCGCACCAACTCCTCGCGGATGCCCTCCAAAACCTTCGCGGCGGCGATGCGCTCCTTCTCCGCATCCACCTGCCGCAGCCGCAGAGCCTCGTACTCGGCCTCGGCGGCGGCGAGTTCGGCCGCCATGCCCTGCTCCGTCTTCTGGTCACCGGAGAGGTCCTTGCGAACCCCTTCGAGCCGGGCCTGAAAGGAGTCGAGCTGCTGTCGGACGACGGTGACTTCAACGTCGAGACGGCGCTTCCGGTACTCGGTGTACCGCTGGGCCTTGCCCTTCTGCCGAGCGAGAGACCGGACCTTGGTCTGGACTTCGGCGATGACGTCCTCGAGACGCTGAAGGTCCATTTCCGCCCGTTCCAGGCGGCGGACCGCGGCCTTCCGCCGGTCCTTGTACTTCCCGATGCCCGCCGCCTCTTCGAAAAGGCCGCGACGCTCCTCCGCCCGATCCGAGAGGATGGCGTCGATCATGCGGTTTTCGATGATGGCGTACGCGTTGGCTCCCAGACCCGTATCCCGATACAGGTCGACGACGTCGCGAAGCCGGACCGTCGATCGGTTGATGGAGTAGTCGCTTCCCCCATCGCGGTAGACTTCGCGACCGATCTCGACCTCCTCGAAGGGCACGGGTAGCGCACCGTCTTCGTTGGTCACGGTCAGCGACACCGATCCCCGGTTCACGGGTCGGCGGTTCACCGAGCCCTGGAAGATGGCCTCCTCCATCTTGGCGCCCCGGATGGCCGTAGGGCGCTGTTCGCCCAGCACCCAGCGGATGGCGTCGGAGATGTTGGACTTCCCGCATCCGTTGGGGCCCACCACGGCGGTGATGCCCTCGTGAAACTCCACCGTCGTGGCGTCGGCGAAGGACTTGAAGCCCTGGAGTTGGAGCTTCTTGAGCCTCATGATCCTCCCGTGGATCTCATGCGGTTCTGCGGAGGGGTCATAGAACGACGGTGAGCACGTAGCCCAGGCCCACCGAGCTCAGAAGGGCGGCGACCAGGAGGAGGATGACCTTACCCATCCCTCCGTCGCCGGCCAGCGGGGTGGCGAGGGAGTCGGACGTCGTCGAGCTGCCCGAACCGCCCGCGGACGCCCCCGCTTCTTCTCCCACCTCGACGGGAACCGCCGGGCGTCCGCTCGCCGCTCCGACCCCGGCTGCGACGCGCGCCGAGGGTCCATCGGAGGATCCGGTCACGGCCCTCACCAGCGGCAGGAGGTCCTGGATGGCCGGAGGCGCGGGGTCGCCGGGATCGGCCAGGAGTACGATGTCCGACGCCGAGCCGAGAAACGCGGCCGTCTCCGGGTCGCTGGCTCTCAGATAGAGCAGGACGAGGACCCCCGCCTCGGTCATGCCCTCCGCGACGCGGTGCCATCGTCCGCTCTTCACCACCGAGCCCACGTCGGCAACAGGCGTCCCGGCGGTGATCACGTAGAAGCTGCCCTCGTCGACGGAGCGGGAAACGCGGCCGATGGACGCACCGTACAGCGCGGCATCCGAGAGTCCCTCCCGATTGGCGACCCCTGCGGCGTCGTGGAGCGACGGCGCCTGGAGTGCCGCATCGACCAGGATCACCCGACCGCCGGCGGAGCTCCACGAGCGGGCCAGATCCACCGCGGCGCCCGGAGCCCACGCTCGAGCGAGTGCGGTCTCCGTCGCCACCAGCGCGACGATACGACCGCCTCCGTCGGTGGCGGGGGGCGCGACTGCGCCCAGCGGGCTCCAATCCGGGAGTTGTACCATTAGCGACGCAGGCGAGCGTTGGAGAACGAAGAAGGCGTGCCTACCGGACGGCGAACCCGGTGCAGCGGGTCGGAAGCGCCGTAAGGTAGAGCGCCGCAAAGGCCGCGGCAAAGCCTCATGCGGACGGGGCCTCCCAACGCGGTGCGTCGCCCCAGAGGCGCTCCAGCTGATAGAAGCTCCGGGCCTGCGGATGGAATACGTGAACGACGAAATCCACGTAGTCCAACAACACCCAACGCCCCCCGGTGAGCCCCTCGATGTGCTCGGGCCGGACCTTCTCCTTCTTGAGCTCGTCGACCACGTGCTCGGCGATGGCCTTCACCTGCACGTCGGACGTGCCCCCGGCGATGATGAAATAGTCCGTGGCCGACGAGATGCCCCGAAGATCCAGGACCAATACATCGTGGGCCTTTCGCTCCTGAGCGAGGGCAGCGGCCCGCCGAACCTCGTCGGGGAAGTCCGCCGGATTGGCGACGGGGAGTGTCACCGGGCCCTCAGCCCTCTTCCTCGACGCGGACTTCGATCTCGGCCTCCACTTCGGCGTGGAGTCGGACCACGACGGTCACGTCACCGAGCGTCTTGATGGGATCGTCCAGGATGACCGTCTTCTTGTCGAGCTCGAAGTCCAGCTCGGCTTCGGCCTGGGCCTTCTCGGCGATGTCCGCTGCCGTGACCGAGCCGAAGAGCTTGCCGTCTTCGCCGGCCCGCTCGTGGAAGGTAAGGAGAAGACCCTCGAGCTGGGCCGCCCGACGGTGTGCCTCGAGACGGTCCCTACGCCGCCGCTCGGCTTCCTTGGCTCGCTCCTCCTCGATGCGCTTGAGGTTGGCTTCGCTGGCTTCGTACGCCAGACCCTGCGGAATGAGGTAGTTCCGGCCGTACCCTGGCTTCACGTCGACGACCTCGCCGGCTTCGCCGAGGTTCGGCATGTCCTGCTTGAGAATGAGCTTCATCGTTCCTCCGAATTGATTCTCAGTTCGCGGCCGGTCCCACGCGGGAGCGCAGGTCCAGCCAGGTATCTGCGATTCCAAAAAGCACCATGAACCCGATCACGACCGGAGCCGCGAACAGGAATCCCACGGTGAAAAGGGCATAGCCCAGAAGCGAAACTCCGCCGCTGACGACCACGAACACCCCTACGCCCCTCAAGGCGTACAAGGCGCCCATGAACACGGCGAGGTTTGCTCCGACCCGCGTCATGGCATCTCCCGACCGGACCACCACCAGGAGGAGGGCCGCCACCATCACCCAGACCAGGTGGTCGTTGAATCGAAAGCGGGCCACGGGATCCAGGCCGGCGTCCTCGCCGGTGAACACCCGGACGTAG
>CALJKZ010000465.1 GCA_937983085.1 uncultured Gemmatimonadales bacterium | reverse complement strand
CGGGCTCCACGCTCCAGGACCATGTCGGTGTCCATCATGGTGGCCGGGTGCAGCGCGTTGGTCGTCACGCCCGTGCCGGCCAGCTCCTCGGCCAGGTCGAGGTTGAACAGGATCTGGGCGAGCTTGCTCTGAGCGTAGGCCCGACCGTCGGAGTAGTCGCTCTCCAGCATCACGTTGTCAAAGTCGATGGGCCGCTGGGCGATGGACGAGACGTGCACGATGCGGGACGGCGCGCTTTGCCGAAGGAGCGGTAGGAGCTCCCGGGTGAGGAGGAAGCTCGAGAGGTAGTTGACCTGGAAGTGGAGCTCGTGGCCGTCCTCGCTGAGTTGACGTGGGCCCTCCAGCCAGACGCCGGCGTTGTTCACCAGAACGTCGACGCGGTCGTAGTCGCGCTCGATGGCACGGGCAAGCGCCCGGACGTCGTCGAAGGAGCCGAAGTCGGCGAGATACAGACGGGCGCTCCCGCGGCCTTCGGCGTCGATCTCTTCTACCAGCCCGACGCCTCGATCGGCGCTCCGCCCGTGAACGATAACGTGGTCACCGTCCGCGGCGAGGCGACGAGCCACCTCCCGACCGAGCCCACCGGTGGAGCCGGTGACGAAGACGACCCGCTGGCCGTCAGCCGGAGCGCTACCGGTGACGGGCTGGAGCTCCTGGCTCATGGCGGACGCGGGGACGGTGAGGAAGGCAGCGAGAAGGGCGAGGGAGCGTCGCATCGTCCTGTGCGTGCTACGACACGCAGGCACAGCCGCCACCGCAGCCCTGGAAGCCCTCACCCCCGCCGTCGGCGGTGATGGGTACGGGTGCACTGATGAGCTTCACCACCGGGGCGTCGTCAGGCGTATCGCTCTCCGCGACCGACGCGCGCTCGGCGAGCTGGCCCCACGTCTCCAGGCGTTCGTCCATGCCGTGGCGGACTTCGACGGTGCGGCCGTTGGTGGGGCAGTGGTACTCGTAGTAGGGCATGGTGGAACGGTAATGGGGGTGGCTGGGGCGGGAAAGTCAGACGGCCGCCGCCACAGCCTCGAGCTTCTTCGCCCGCCTGACCGCTCGGCGGTCGAGTATGTCTTCCTTGGCCGCGACGATGGCGCCTCGCACCAGGTCGCTCTGACTGGTCCCGGGGAAGTCGTCGGTCATGGCGTCCACCTTCGCCGAGAGCGCCGAGCCCCATCGGACGCGTAACCGCGACCGCCGTGGGCCTCGAGCCAGGCGTCCGTCCGCGAGCCGGACCAAGCGGCGCGCCAGGCGGCGGTCCTCAACGGCTGCGTGGAGGTAAAAGCGGATCAGTGCCGGGGAGAACTTTTTCTCGCTCGCACCGAAGTGGTCGGCGAGAAGGCGCAGAATGTCATCCAGTTCACGAGGGACCCTCGCTTCCAGAACCTCCTCCTTCCAGAGGGCTCTGGACTCCTTGACCTTCGGCGTGGATTGGGCGGGGAAGACCAGGACCTCGCTGGACGCTTGATGGACTCCGACCAATACGTCGTGGACGACGGTCCCTGACTCGAGCTCTACGTCGCGGTATTCGTAGATCACGGGGACCCGGCCATGGCCCGGAGCGATCGCGACGCCGCGGTCACCCTCCTGCAGGATCCTCATCGCGGGGTCAGGTATGGACGCTGATGAAGACGGCGCGTCCGATCTCTTCCGTCAGGAAGTATGCCTTGATGTACCATCCGACTCCTCCGACTCGCGGCTGGAAGACATGCACGGTGGTGGTTGGATCCCAATCGTGCGGGCCAGTCGAGTACTGTCGACCTCGAGTTCTCTGAAGTAGGTGGATGACGTCATCCTCCGAGATGTCACCCACGGCGAGCAGATTCTTTTCGCTGATGACGTGCCGGGCCTCATGCTGAAAGTCACCCGATCGTAGTGCGGCGATGAGCGCCCGTCGCGCATCCTTCAATCCCATTCATTAGTACCACAAATGATGTACAATTGCCACGCTCACCTGGTTCGCGTTCGGTTCTGACCCGACTGAGACGAGACGCATCGATCCTCAGACGGTCGAATCAGACCCCGGGCGAGGGGATGTCCGGATCGGACGGATCACCCGGGTAGTTCGGTCTGCTGCGTCACCCTCCAGCAAGAAGCCCCGCCCGGCACGCTCGCCGGACGGGGCTT
This sequence comes from uncultured Gemmatimonadales bacterium, assembly GCA_937983085.1. Lineage (GTDB taxonomy): Bacteria > Gemmatimonadota > Gemmatimonadetes > Longimicrobiales > Gaopeijiaceae > UBA2589. The sequence continues at coordinate 2,897 of CALJKZ010000465.1, read as the reverse complement.
TCGGTCGCCAAGGGGGGGAGTGATGCCCTACCCGCCGCTGCCCAGCCCGTGGCGGTCCGCTACGACCAGTCCACTGGTGTTGCAGGTCAGGATCACCTCGTCGGGATTCCGGAAGACGATGTGACCGGGGCCGGTGCATCCTTCGGGGGCGTCATTGAAGGTGGAGTCGAGGAACTCGCCGGTGACGCTGATCTCGAAGACGGAGTACTGGTTGCTATTGAACAGCGTGCGCGCAATCAACACCGAGTCACCGCTCCGGATGAGGTCGATGCCGATGGTACGGCCCGCGATACCCTGGATGGGGGAGAAGGCGTCCTCTCCGTCCCAGGAGAAGAACGTCAGGCTTCCGAAGCCGAACGCGCCGCCGTAGGCGCCGACGGCGCAGATGCCCTCGAGGCAGCGTACGGTGCGGACTTCGTGGTCGATGAAGACGTTGTCGACCTCGGTCAGCTGCGCCTGCCCGGCCACGAGGTCCACCTTCCACAGCTGACTCGACTGGATGGCGTCGTCGATGGTCACGACGAGCATGGGGTTGTCCTCGTCGAAGCCGTTGGGCCCGACCCAGGCCGACACCGGGCGAGTGTTTCCGAAGACGCTTCCTCCGTCGTCCTTGAAGGCTTCGGCCAACGAGCCGTCGGGCACAAAGCCCGGCGTGCCGTCGATGGTGGAGCGGGGGATGTAGAAGGCCAGGTTGCGGTCACCGAAGAGGACGGCGGCGATGCGCATGTCGTCGCCCGTCCCACCCACGACCACGTCCGTGGCGTTGGTGGAGACGTCGGGCACGGCCCGCATGGGCGCGTCGAGGCGGCGTCCTGGTGCGGACGGGGGCACGGGGAAGTCGAGCACACCCGGCGGCTCGAGCTCACCGTCAGAAACGAACTGCCTCAGCGCTCCGAAGAACGCGCGCAGACCCGCCGACGTCGCGGCGATGAAACCGTCGTCGGCCACGCCGGCCACGCGGTTGAACGTCGCCCCGGAGCCTTCGTCCTCGATGGTCGCGCGGATGGCCCCGCCTCCGTCCGCGATGACGACTCCGTCCACCTGCGTGATGAGGAGCGCGTCGGCGTATCCGCTTCCGTCTGGGTTGCGGGCGTAGTCGAGGCCTTCAGGCCCAAAGGCGCCGAGGGACGAGAAGTCGGGTTGGGGCGGCTCCGTGCACGCCACCTCCGACGCCACGTCGATGCGGAATCGGATGGTCTCGTCGGGATCGGCAAGGTGGGGCAGGAGGATGTGGCTGCTGGCCACACGCACCTCGACCTCAGCCGCCCAGGTACCGCCGGAAACGTCCGTGCACACCCAGTCCCCGAACGTGCGGAGGAAGAGCTCGTCCACCGGCTCTTGGACGAAGGTGCCTCCGGTCGCGCCGCCGAACGGCTCGATGGGTGACTCGGCGCGATCGCCCCAGTCGGCCTCCGCGAATCCGGCCGCTAGATCCGCCGAGTTGATGAGGGCGTTCACCACCGCCATCTCCACTGCGAACTCGTCGCCGACCTCCACCGTCTCCGGGACGACGGCCAGGACGGCCAGCTGACCCGACGCGCCTTCTTCGCCGAGGGGTAGCGGCTGAATGACCAGATGCGAGAAGTGCTCGATGTCCGCCGAGGCCGTGACAGCGCCGCTGCCCGGGTCCACGGTGAACTGCTGCTCACCGGCCAGCGTCATGTCGCCGCCGGAGAGGGACGACACCACGAGAAGGGGCACCGACGTCTCGCCCCCCTCCATGCTCGCGTCGAAGGCATCGGGGAGCTCGAGCACCACCCGCGCCGGCACGTCGAACGTCAGCCCGTCCGGCTTGAACTCGTAGACCACCTCCTCGGCGTCGAGGCCATCCAGCTCCTCGGGTCGCTGGCCCGCAGGCACCAGCGTCATGGTGATCTCCTCGTCGGCGGCCAGGGCCCCGGCGGGGATCTCCAGCGACACCGATCCATCCACGGACATGATGGTCCCACCGCCCGACCCGATCATCTGCGTCGAGGTGTTGTCCTCGGCGGTGATGGTGAGGTTGTCCGGCGCGCTCTCGTCGGTGCCGTCGCTGACGACGAGTTGGACGCTGTACGCGCCAGGCACGTCGGGTGTGAACGACGGCGTCTCGGACGCCGCGTCGTCGAGGGCGGCGGCGCTACCCGACGGGGTGGCCGTGAGGGACCACGCGTACGTCACCGCGTCGCCGTCGGCATCGGTGGAGGCCGATCCGTCGAGGCGCACGGGGAGCGTGGCGCTGACGGTCTGATCGGCCCCGGCGGCCGCCACCGGCGCGGTGTTACCCGGCGGATCGGGTTCGGTGGGGGTGGTGCTCTCGCCGCAGGCGCCGAGGCCGACGAGGGCCGCGAGGGTCAGGCCACACAGCGCGTGACGCAGAGGGGGTCGTATGCGTTCCATGTCTGCTTCCTCCGATCAGGGACCACGAACCACGTGGTTCGCTTCGGAAGCAGACGCGGAATCCCGACGGGAGAACGATCATCGGGTGGCGTCGATGCGGTCGCGGAGCGCCTGGGACCGGCTGACGACGGTGGCGTTGGACCCGTCGTCGAGTACGGCCTCGGTGGCCAGGAGGAGGGAGTCGGCCCGGGCCACGTCCCCGGATTCGAATGCGGCCTCTGCGAGCCAGTAGCGGGTGAGCACCACGTCGTCGTCGCGCGCCGGCTCCCGGTCCGACGCGAAGCTGTGGGCCTCGGCGATGACCGCGACCGCTCGCTCCGGATGTCCGTTCTGGAGGAGGACGGACGTGAGGCGGACGCTGGCTTCGATGGTCTGGGGATGGTCGGGACCGACGGTGGCCGCGAAGTGGTCGCGGGCCATCTCGAGATAGGACTCGGCCAGGTCCAGCCGGCCGAGGGCCTCGTGGGCCAACCCCACGCCCAGCTCGCTGTCGGCCACCTGAGGGTGGCCGTCGCCGT
>CALJKZ010000464.1 GCA_937983085.1 uncultured Gemmatimonadales bacterium | reverse complement strand
CCGAGCTAGACGGCGCATTCGGTACGCATGCCACGGTAAGTGAGGGATTCCACGCCCTGGGTGAAGAGAATAAAGCGAATACAACCGGCCGGGCAGTGTGGAGCAGGGAGGGTTCCGGGTGGGACGGGGCATTGACGGTAAACCCCGAAGGAAAGATATTCTTCCCACGACGTCGGCCCCCCCCCAAGGGGGGTGGGTCATGACGCTCGCTCGACTGAACCCGCCCCTCGAGGAGGCGAACCGTGGCTCACCAAAGCAACGACGACGTACTGCGCCGGCTCAAAAGCATCGAGGGTCACGTCCGCGGCGTGCAGCGAATGGTGGAGGACGGCTCGTACTGTATCGATGTCGTGAACCAGATCGTGGCCATCCAGAGGGCGCTCAAGAAGGTGAGTGCCCTGGTCCTCGACGATCATCTCCATTCGTGCGTCACCGACGCCATGCGGGGTCCCGATCCGGCGACGAGGGAGCGGGTCCTGGGCGAGCTCATCGAGGTCTTCCAGGCCTCGGGGCGAGGTTGATGTCGAGCACGGAAACCTCGCGATCGGAGCCCGCGGCTCCGGACACTGCGCCTCGGTCGAAGACCAAGGCCACCACTCAGACGACAACTTCAAAAGGAAGGACGACATGACCACCAAGACAGTGAAGGTCCCGGGCATCAGCTGCGGCCACTGCGTGGCCACCATCGAGCGGGAAGTCGGTGAACTCGCCGGTGTCGGGTCGGTGAAAGCCGAGCAGGGCAGTCGGCAGGTGACGATTTCGTGGGATCCCGACGCCACCGACTGGGTGGCCATCGAGAGTCACCTCAAGGACATCAACTACCCCCCCGAAGGCTGAGCATCGACGAACCATGAAGACCGAGACCCTGGGCGCCCCGCCGAGCACGAGCACCGACCAAGTGAGCCCCACGAGCGTCGTGCTGCCGGTCACGGGGATGACGTGCGCCAACTGTGTGGCCACCGTCGAACGCACACTACGCAAGACGCCCGGCGTGCAGGAGGCGTCGGTGAACTACGCCTCCGAGCGTGCCACCGTCGACTACGATCCCGAGGTCGTGAAGCTGGAGGAACTGGCCGCGGCGGTGGAGCGGGCGGGGTATGGCGTCGTCCTCGTCGACGACGGTGGACTGGAGGACGCCGAAGCCGAGGCTCGGTCGAAGGAACTCGCCCGACAGGAACGGAGCTTCTGGACGGGGGTCGCCTTCGCCGCTCCCCTCTTCGTGCTGAGCATGGCCCGGGACTTCGGGTTGCTGGGCCACTGGGCGCATGAATCGTGGGTGAACTGGCTCATGTTCGCTCTGGCTACGCCCGTGCAGTTCTACGTGGGATGGGACTTCTACGACGGTGCCTGGAAGTCCCTGCGCAACGGCGCGGCGAACATGGACGTCCTCGTGGCCCTCGGCTCCACCGTCGCCTACGCGTACTCGGTGGTGGTCGCCGTGGCCCTGACCCTGGGGAGCGCCGCGGCGGGCGAGCATGTCTACTTCGAGACGGCCGCCCTCATCATCACCCTCATCAAGCTCGGAAAGCTCCTCGAGCTGCGGGCCAAGGGCGAGACGGGGTCGGCCATACGCGAGCTCATGGAGCTTCGGCCGCCTCTGGCGCGGAGAGTCCGGGAGGGGACGGAAGAAGAGGTGCCCGTGGACGAGGTCGTCACGGGCGACGTGCTCGTGGTCCGACCGGGGGAACGGGTTCCCGTGGACGGCGTCCTCGTGGACGGGCATTCGACCCTCGACGAGAGCATGCTCACGGGCGAGAGCCTGCCCGTAGAGAAGGAGGCAGGCGACGAAGTGGTGGGAGGCACCGTGAACCGCACCGGGTCGTTCCGGATGCGAGCCACCCGGGTGGGAGCAGACACCGCCCTGGCTCAGGTGGTCCGCATGGTCCGCGAAGCACAGGGGAGCAAGGCCCCCATTCAACGGCTCGCCGATCGGGTGGCCGCCGTCTTCGTCCCGGTGGTCATCGTCGTGGCGCTCCTCACCTTCGGCGTCTGGTGGCTGGTGCTGGGAGCCGGGTTCACGCCGGCCCTCCTTCGACTGGTGGCCGTGCTCGTCATCGCGTGCCCGTGCGCCCTCGGCCTCGCCACCCCGACGGCCGTGATGGCCGGCACGGGTAGAGCCGCCCGACGCGGCGTCCTCTTCCGTAGCTCCGAGGCTCTGGAACGAGCCCGCGACATCGCCGTGGTGGTTCTGGACAAGACCGGCACCATCACCCGAGGTGAGCCGGCGGTCCTCGACGTGGAGACGCGAGGCAGGGACGACGAGGTGCTACGACTCGCGGCCGCGGCCGAGCTCCGCAGCGAACACCCCATCGCCGAGGCCGTGGTGACGGCCGCCCGCGAGCGTGGCTTGCAGTTGCCGGACCCCTCCCGCTTCGAGGCCGTTCCCGGCCGTGGCATCGTAGCCACAGTGGAGGGCCATCACGTGGTGGTGGGGACGCGCGCCCTGGTCGACGCCGAGGCTCCGGGAGGCGACCACGGCGCCGACCTCCCCTCGGAAGGAGGGGACTCATGGTCCGACGTGGCGCGCCGGATCGAGGAAGCCGCGCGCACACCCCTCTGGGTCGTCGTCGATGGTGAGGTCCAGGGGCTCCTCGGCGTCGCCGACGCGCTGAAGGAGGGGTCCGCGGAGGCCGTGCGTACCCTCCGGAGCCAAGGGCTCCGCGTCGTGATGCTCACCGGCGACAACCGCAGGGTAGCGGAGAGCATCGCCTCTCAGGTGGGGATCGACGAAGTCCGAGCCGAAGTGTTGCCGGGGGACAAGGCGCGAGTAATCCGGGAGCTGCAGAAAGAATTGGATGGGGCGGTGGCGATGGTGGGCGACGGGATCAACGACGCTCCCGCCCTGGCTCAGGCCGATGTGGGGATCGCCATCGGGACCGGTACGGACGTGGCCATGGAGACCGCCGACGTCGTCCTCATGCGCGGCGACCTGAGGGTGGTCCCGGAGGCCCTCGCTCTGAGCCGCCGGACCATGAAGACCATCGAGCAGAACCTCTTTTGGGCCTTCTTCTACAACACGGCCCTCATCCCGGTGGCGGCCGGGGCCCTCTACTCCTTCGCGTTCCTTCCCATGATGCTGCGCTCCCTCCACCCGGTGTTGGCGGCGCTGGCCATGGCGTTCAGCTCGGTGAGCGTGGTGGCCAACAGCCTGCGCCTTCGGCGGGTCTCGCTGTAGCCGACCGCCACGCCGTCAGGAGGCACGACCTGGCGGCGTGGCGACATGGCGGGTCGCAGTCAGCCTGCGGCGACCTGCGCGAGTGTGTTGCGCAGCCGCTCGGTGAGCACTCGGTACACTCCCCGGGCGACCACCGGGTTCTGCTCGATGACCCGATCGAAAGACTCGCGATCCAGGGTCAGCAACGTCGTCTCCTCCGACGCCGTCGCCGTGGCCGAGCGGGACTCGCGATCCAGAATCGACATCTCACCGAACCCCTCGCGTGGGCCGAGGGTGGCCAACTTGGTGGCGCCACGGCTGATGATGACCGCGCCCTGCACCACGATGTAGAAGGCGTCGCCCTCGTCGCCCTGCTCGAAGATGACCTCGCCCTTCTTGACGTGGATGACCTGGGAGAGGGCCGCGATGCCCGCCAGATCCGAGCCCGGGAAGTAGCGGAAGAACTCGGACCCCTTGAGGATCATGACCTTCTCGATGAGCGGGATCATTTCGGCATCCTCCTTCTCTTCGTCCTGGAAGCGACCGGGTACGGCGATCTCGTCGTACCGGCCCAGATAGTGTAGACCGAGGGCGCGGGGCCACCAGTCGGGATCATCGATGAGCACAGTCGCCGGATCGGACTGGACCGACCGTGCCTCGGGCAGCACCTCGAGTACGCGATGAAGGGGCATGCCGTCGGCCACGACGTCCATGAAGGGCATGACCAGCTGTGCGCTGCTCCCCGACACCGATCCCTCCAGGAGCTCGAGGGCGTTGCTTCGCCGGGCGGTGCTGGTGCTGAGGAGCGCGTCCGCGATGGTGTCGATACGCTCCGGATCGTGGGAGAGGGCCAGCGTCTTGAGGACTCGCTGCACGGACCGCTCATACAGCCCCTTGAGCTCCGCCGCGATGAACGAGTCGGCGGCACCTTCGGCCCGGTTCCGGATGACCGTGGAGGCCGCCGACAGCCGTAGGCCGCGCTTCATCTCGGCGCGGATCACCGGACGGAGGACCCCCTCGTGGATGGGCCCCAGGTTCCCCGAGGTCCGCATCCGGCGGAGGGAATGGAGGGCCGCCGGTCCCAGAGCGGGCTCGTCCACCAGGCCGACCAGGGTATCGACGGCCGGCCCGCTTTCGATGGAGGCCAGGGCGGTGACGACGGTCCGCCGGAGGGGAAGGGGCAGTTCCCTGCGCTTGAGGACGTCGGAGAGGATCGGCACGGCCTCGGCTCCGAGGGAGGCCAGGGCGTCGAGGGCTGCCGGCCGGACCTTGGGGTCGTCCATGGTGTCGGCCAAGGGTGCCATGAAGGCGTGCAGCCCCAGGTCTCCGACGACGTTGCACGCCAGCGCGCGTTGCTCGGGATCGTCGCTGGCGAGGAAGGTCCGGACGGTATCGGTGGTGGGCTCCCACTCCAGCCTGCCCAGGGCCACGAGTGCGGCGCGTCGGACGGACGGCTCATCGTGTTCGAGGAAGCGGGCGATGGTGGTGGGCTCGATGCCGCCCACCCGACCGACGCTGTCGAGGAGGGCGCCGAGGACGTAGGGGACAGGTTCCTCCCCGAGACGGTGCGCCACGGCGACTCCGGCACCGAAGTCCAACGGCGCGTCGAGTCGGCCGAAGACCCGGGCGGCCTCGGCCCTCACTTCCGGGACGTCGTGCTGGAGGAGCTGGACGAGGCGGGGAAGGGCGTCCTCGGTGGGGAGTTGCTCCAGCATGGACGTGGCGAAGATGACGATCCCCGGGTCGTCGTCGGACAACCCCTGGTCGATGACCGACAACGTGCTCTTGTCCACCACCAACGGCGTGTGCTTCGGCTCGGAGAAGTCCACCGTGTGGCGTGTCAGCGCTCCTTCGAGAGCCCTCATGTAGCGGTCTCGATGGCGCGAATAGGCGCCGACGGCGACCGCCGCCGCCGCCATCGTGGCCACGGGCAGGAATCGTTGCTGGTTGGCCAGGGCCAGCGCGATGCCTCCTCCCGCGGCTTTGGAGAGCGGCCGGAGGACTCCTCCCAGAGTGGCGAGGGCGACGCTCTTCACCGCACCGGGGAAGGGAAGGAGCGAAACCTGCTCCACGGGCTTTTGCAGGCTGAATTGGAGGATGTCGTCCAGGGCCTGGGCGACGACGAGTGCGCTCAGCCCGCCGAGGACCGCGGTCCCCCCGGCGGCCAGGAGGAGGAGCCCTCCGTGGAGCATGGCGGCGAAGGAGACGCCGAAACGGGGGAAGAGAACGCGGGAGGCCCAGAGCTGGAGCAGGAGCGTGCCCGCACCGACGCCAGCCGACATGAGCCCGTAGATGGCCGTGATCCCGTCACGGCCGAAGGTCTCCTGGAGGAGGAACTTCAGCTGGAGGTCGAGGAGCGTGCCGGTGACGGTCAGGGCGATGAGGCCCAGCGCCATGAGCCGGAGGAGCTTGCTCGACCCGACTTCCTTGAAGCCCCGCACCGACCGGGTGAGGAAACCCACGAGGGCGTTGGGCTCGTCGGAGGACTCGTCCACTTCCCGAGCCGGCTCGTCCACTCTCCATAGCAAGGGCAGGGCGGCCACCAGGAGGCCGATGGAGATCCAGAGGAGGTTCGACGTGCCCATGCGGATGGCTGCCGGCGCGACACCGGCTCCTCCTGCGATGGCACCCAGGGAGGCGCCGACGCCGATCATGGGGAGGATGCGCTTCGCCTGACGGCCGGTGAGCATGCTTCCCGCGTATTCCCAGGCGTGGGTCAGCATGAGCACCTGCACCGCCGAGAGCCACAGGTAGACGGCGAAGGAGGTACGGGGGTCGATCTCGAAGAGGGTCCGGGAGCCGAGGATGGAAAGGCCCAGGACGATGGTGAGACCGATGGCGAGCTGACGTCGCTGCGTCCCGGCGACGATGCCCGTGAAGATGACGGCGACGAATGCCGTGAGGATGGCCGCCGAGATGACGGCGTGGGGAATGAGCTCCGGCGGGTAGGCCGACAGGAAGAGCCCGTTCTTCGCCGCCGACAGGACGGTGGTGTTCGCCGTGTTCAGGAAGAGGAAGCCCGCCATGACGGCGAACATCCGCCCCTCACCCTGACGCAGGTTGAGAGCGCGCTGGATCTTGCGAGCGTCGATCACCGAACGGGGGCTGTGGGGGGGATGAGGAGTTCCGGTGGGTGGGCGAGTTTCGGGGAGCCGCAAGAAGGTCGATGGGTGACGGGAGCGTTGCAAGGCGCGCCGCTCGCCGCGCTTCGGGTGTCACCTCGCGGTGGACACGGGTGCTCGTCGGGGCCCCAGGTCCGTGCTACCTTCGCTGGTCCCGCGAGCCACCGGGTGGATCCGGTGGCCTCATCGCACCCCACGGAGCAGCAGCATGTTCAGTACGCGTCGACTCGCACTCTTTGCGATACTACCCCTCGTAGCCGTCGTGGCGGCGTGTGGGTCGGATAGTGGCTCGGCCGATCCGTCGGAGGCAGCCGACCTGGTTCTTCTCAATGGCACCATCGCCACCGTGGACGAAACGCAGCCGAGTGCGCAGGCCCTCGCGGCGAAGGACGGCCGCATCGTCGCCATCGGATCCGACGCCGACGTGGAGGGCTTCATCGGCGAGGACACCGAGGTCATCGACCTCGAGGGACGCTTCGCCATGCCGGGCTTCATCGAGGGGCATGCCCACTACATGGGCGTCGGGCAGTCCAAGCTGCAGCTCGACCTCATGAATGTGGAGAGCTGGGAGGAGATCGTGGACATGGTCGCCACGGCGGTGGGTGATTCCGAGCCGGGCGAACTGATCACCGGTCGGGGATGGCATCAGGAGAAGTGGAACCAGCGCCCGGAACGGCATGTCGACGGCCTCCCTCACCACGGCTCGCTCAGCGCCGTCTCCCCGGACAATCCCGTCATCCTCACCCATGCGAGCGGCCACGCGACCTTCGCCAACGCGTACGCCATGAACCTGTCGGGCATCACCGCCCAGACCGAGGACCCCACGGGTGGGGAGATCGTCCGCGACGCCCAGGGGGAGCCCATAGGCGCGTTCCGGGAGACGGCTTCGGGCCTGCTACGGGCGGCGCGCGCCGATGCCCCGGACCCCGACCCGTACCGGGTCGCCATGCTTGCTCAGGAGGAGGCCTTCTCCAAGGGAATCACCAGCTTCCACGATGCCGGCACGAGCTTCGGCACCGCCGAGCTGTACCGCGACCTGGTGGACTCGGGCGACCTGAAGATCCGCCTCTACACCATGATCAGGGCCGACACCGCTTCGCTCCGGGAGAATCTCGCCGACGCCAGGGTGGTGGGGTACGGTGGCGATCGCCTTACCGTCCGGTCCATCAAGGTATCCATCGACGGGGCACTCGGGTCCCACGGGGCGTGGCTCCTCGAGCCGTACAACGACCTCCCGTCCAGCGCCGGACTCAACACGACGTCCCTCGAGGTCACCCGTCGGACTGCCGAGCTCGCCATGGAGCACGACTACCAGTACAACGTCCACGCCATCGGCGACCGTGGAAACCGTGAGGTTCTCGACCTCTTCGAGGAAGCGTACGAAGAGGCGGGCGGAGGCGACTTCCGCTGGAGGATCGAGCACGCTCAGCACCTCCATCCCGACGACATCTCCCGCTTCGGTGAAATCGGTGTCATCGCGTCCATGCAGGGCGTCCACGCGACGTCGGATGGCCCGTGGGTGGAGCCCAAGCTCGGGGAGGAGCGCTCCCGGCAGGGCGCGTACGTCTGGAGGAAGCTCTGGGATACGGGCGCCGTGGTCATGAACGGCACCGACGCGCCCGTGGAAGACGTGGATCCTATCGCCAGCTACTACTCCACCGTGTCCCGGATGATGGCCACGGGAGAGAAGTACTATCCCGAGCAGGCGCTGAGCCGCATGGAAGCCCTCGAGTCGTACACCATCAAGGCGGCGTACGGAGCCTTCGAAGAGGACATCAAGGGGTCGCTGGAGGTGGGCAAGCTCGCCGACATCACCGTGCTCTCGCAGGACTTGCTCACCGTGGACGAAGCGGCCATCCCCGACACCGAGGTGGTGTACACCATCGTCGGCGGAGAGGTGGTGTATCGGGGCGAAGGCCGATGAGCCTGACCCCCGAGGAAGCCGAACTCGCCAACGTCGGCGGAGCCATTCCCGACATCCTGGCCATCATACAAAGCGCGAAGGCCCGAGGCGGTATCGAGGCACTGGAGCGTTTCGTGGCCAAGGCCCTTCCGGAGGCCGAGGAGGCCGAGGTCGGGGAAGCAGCCGAAGTGGCTCTCGAGATCATCGAGTCCATTCCCATTTTCCTCGCCCGGGCTCGGCAGGCCGGCCACGAGCGGGGGCTCGCGTCCGTGGTGACCCCGCTCCTCGACCACGCGGAGCGGTACTACCTCCAGCCCATGGACCTGATTCCGGAGATGACCCAGGGTCTGCCGGGTCTACTCGACGACTCGTACCTGGTCATCAAGATCATCGAAAACCTCGACAAGGGTCCTGAAGAGTACCTCGACTGGGACCTGGTCTATCCCGCCCGCTTCCTCGGGCGACTCATGGGGCCGTCGGTGACCCAACGTCTCGACGGGATCGCCGACGAGGCAATGGACGAGGTCTCCACGCATCTCCAGGAGCTCTGGGCCCGGATGGCGCACCAGGCCTGAGGATCACTCGGACCGGGAGACCGATGTGCGGCTGCTCGTCGTAGAGGACGACCGGAAGGTTGCGAGCTTTCTTTCCAAAGGGCTCCGTGAAGAGGGCTACTCGGTGGACACCGCCCACGACGGGAACGACGGGCTCCTGAAGGCCCACGTCCACGACTATGACCTGATTCTTCTCGACGTCATGCTGCCCGGGAAGACCGGCTTCGAAATCGTACGGGAGCTCCGGGCCAGGGAGGACATGGTGCCGATCCTGATGCTCACCGCCCGGGACGACCGCCAGGACATCGTCATGGGTCTCGACTCGGGAGCCGACGACTACCTCACCAAGCCGTTCGGATTGGACGAGTTGCTGGCGCGGGTACGCGCACTCCTCAGGAGAGGCGGCTCGTCGCGACCCGACCGACTCATCTATGAAGACCTGGAACTGGATCGGGTTGCGCACCAAGCGCACCGGCGGGGTCGGAAGCTGGACCTGACGCCCAAGGAGTTCCAGCTGCTCGAGTATCTCATGCTCCACCCGGAGCGGGTGGTGCGTAGGACCGAGCTGCTCGAGAAGGTGTGGGACCTCAGCTTCGACCCGATGAGCAACGTCGTCGACGTCCACGTAGGCCATCTTCGGCGCAAGCTGCGCGGACCGGGTGAAACTCGTGACCCGCTCGTCCACACCGTGAGGGGGGTCGGGTACGTCTTTCAGTCGGACCCGCCATGACGCGGTCGTTCCGCTTCAAGCTGGCCATGCGGGCGATGGCAGCCGTGGTGTTGGGCATCGGCGCGCTTGCGGTGGTCACCCTGTTCACGCTCAAGGGCCTTCTGGACCGGGAGGTCGATGCGTCCATCCTGAACATCGCGTCCATCCAGGCGGCGTCGCTGGCCGACGGGCCCGGCGGTGAGATGCATTTCCACGAATGGGAGCTCACCCCCGCGGAGGCCGCATCGGTCCAGGACCTGGTGCAGTACGCCCAGGTGTGGGATGCCAATGGTGCCAGCTTGCTTCGCAGCCAGTACATGACGTCCGACCTTCCCGTGGATCGGTCTGCGTTGGAGGCGGCGGCAGACGGTGAGCTCGTCTGGACCGCGGGAGAGTATCTGGGGACCCAGGTCCGCGCGCTCTACTATCCGCTGGAGCGGCTCGGGATGGCCCACCAGGCCCATGTGCTACAGGTCGCGGCTCCCTTGACCGGGCGGAACCAGATGCTCCAGCGGGCCGCATGGTTTTTCGCGGTACTCGTGCTCGTCACGGCCCTGGGAACGTTCAGCGGCGCGTGGTGGCTCGCAGGGACGGCGGTCCGGCCCATCCACGAGGTCATCGATCAAGCCGAGGCCATCGGTGCGCAGTCGTTGGACCGACGGATTCAGGCGTACGCCGACACAGTGGAGTACCGTCGGTTGGTGGAGGTCCTCAATACCATGCTCGCTCGACTTCAGGGTGCGTTCGAGTCGCAGCGGCGGTTCACGGCCGATGCCAGCCACGAGCTACGGTCACCCCTGACGGCTATCCGAGGTGAGATCGAGGTGGCGCTTCGTCGGCCCCGCGAGAGCGGTGAGTATGTCCAGGTGTTGGAAAGCACCCTTGAAGAGGCCGTGCGCTTGTCCCGACTCAGTGACGATCTGCTCACTCTTGCACGGTCCGACTCGGCGACGCTGCGACCGGAGCCCGCCTCGGTCGACGTGCGGGCTGTGGTGGAGAAGGTGGCCGAGAGATTGAGCCCGAAGGCCGAGCGAAACGCGGTCTCGATCCAGGTGACGGCTCGCGGGTCCACGGAAGCGCTCGTGGACCGAGGCATGGTGGGGCAAGTTGTCTGGAACCTCTTGGACAACGCGCTGCGCTACGCTCCGTCGGGTACGGCGGTCGAGGCCACGATCGGCGGCGACGGCAAGTGGGTCACGATGGTCATCCAGGACTCGGGTCCGGGACTTGTCGGCATCGACCCGGAGGCGATCTGGGAGCGCTTTTCACGCGGGGACTGGGCCCGCACCAAGAGGGGTGACGAAGGCTCCAGTTCCGGGCTTGGGCTCGCCATTGTCCGGGCCCTCGTGGAGGCCCATGGGGGCTCCGTCTCCGCCGAGGAGCGTGCCGAGGGTGGAGCTCGGTTCAGCGTCCGACTTCCCAGGACGCCGGCCCTCGACGCCTAGCTGCAGGTTGACACTCCGAACGGCACGCTTCCCCCGGCGCCTCTAACGCACCGGCGAGCTTGCCGACTGGGTATGCACGACCTTCCAGGCCCCGTCCATCCAGCGGAACAGGTAGGTCCCGTGGCCCCGGTTGTGGATATCGCGTCCGTCGGGGGTCGTCAGCCGAATCTCGGTGTCGACGAGCGCCCAGGCGAAGTCGCCCTCGAAGTGGGTCTGGATGTTGGAGAACCCGAGCTGCAATCCCAGCTCCGCTTCGGGCTCGACGTGATTCACGACCAGGTCGTCCAGGCCCTCGTTCTGCCCTCCGCCCTCGAAGTAGCGCGCACCCTCCCAGTCGAGGAAATGTTCGTAGAACGGTGCTCCGTCTCCTTCTTCCCATCCGACGCGGATGTCCTCGAGGATGGCCTCCAGCCTTGCGGGTTCGTGGTGTGACGTGTCCGGAGCAGGCGTTGCGCAGGCGGCGAGCGCCACCAGCGCCGCGAGAAGGGAGGCTCGTCTCATGGTTCGTTCCTCGAAAGTGGCTGGGTGGACGGGCACCAGAATAGACATGCCGCCGCTGCCGTCCACAACCGAGTTTTTCGAACATGAAGACCCTTTCATGAGATCTTCATCATTCGCTTATCGGGCGCCCGGTAGACTCATTCAGTTCAGGGTAGACTCGAGACGCGGGATAGACATAGATGAACGGGCACGATGACCATCGTGATGGACTCGGACGTATCTCGCGGCGGGACTTCGTCCGGTACGGGGGGACGTTCGGCGTTCTTGCCGGAGTAGACAGCGTTCTGCCCGGGTGGGTCCATTGGGCAGGCGCTCCGCCTTGGAGAGAGCCTGCGGTCCTGGACGGAAGCGCCGGGCCCATCGAGCTGACCATCGGAGAGACCCGGATCGGGATCGACGGCCGAGGCGGCACCGCCACGACCATCAACGGCACGGTCCCCGGCCCCATCCTGCGCTTCCGCGAGGGCGACGAAGCCGTCATCCACGTCACCAACACGCTCGACGAGGATACATCCATCCACTGGCACGGGCTGATCCTTCCCAACGCCATGGACGGCGTGCCGAACGTCAACTTCCCGGGCATCCGCCCGGGAGAGACGTTCACGTACCGATATCCCGTCCGGCAGTTCGGAACGTACTGGTACCACAGCCATTCCAAGCTGCAGGAGCAGTTGGGTCACTACGGGGCCATGGTCATCGATCCGGCGGGATCCGAGCCCGAAACGTACGACCGCGAACACGTCATCGTCCTGTCGGATTGGACCTTTTCGAGCCCGTACCGGGTCATGGCGCGCCTCAAGAAGCACCCCGACTACTACAACTTCGATAAGCGCACGGTCTTCGACTTCCTGCGGGATGCCTCCGAGGACGGTTTGGGCCGGACCGTGAGCGACCGACTCTCGTGGGGCGGGATGCGCATGAACCCCACGGACATCTCGGACATCACTTCGGCGGCCTTCATCTACCTCATGAACGGGCAGGGCCCCGACGACAACTGGACGGGCCTCTTCGAGCCGGGTGAACGCGTGCGCCTCCGGTTCATCAACGCGGCGGCGGCTACCTACTTCGATGTGCGGGTCCCGGGTCTCCCCCTGACCGTGATCCAGATGGACGGCCAGCACGTGAAGCCGGTTGAGACGGACGAGTTCCGTATCCCGCCTGCAAAGACGTATGACGTCATCGTCGAACCCGGCGAGAATCGGGCGTATACGATCTTCGCCGAGTCCATTGCCCGTGGAGGTCACGCTCGCGGCACGCTCGCTCCGCGCGAGGGGATGGAGGCGCCGGTGCCCGATCCTCGCGAGCGCCCCTTGCTGACCATGGCCGACATGGGCATGGCGGGCATGATGGGTCACGATATGGGCGGCATGGAGCAGATGGACCATTCCATGCACGACATGACCCCGCCCGACACTGCGATGACTCCCGATTCGACGATGTCTTCGGATCCGATGGCGGGTCACGACCACTCCGCGATGGCCGGCGGTGCGGCTGCGATGACGGGCATGGGCTCGCCTCTACGGCCGCCGGGGACGCTGCCCGAGGATTCCATGCACGGAGAAGACGAGCACGGCCCCGGCAACGCCGGCGTCGCCATGATGGCGACGAGTCGCCTCGACGAGCCGGGCGTCGGCTTGGGCGAGGATGGTTGGCGCGTGTTGCGCTATACCGACCTGGAGGCCCTCGAGCCCTGGGATGACTTTCGCGCCCCCGACCGCGAGATCGAGCTGCACCTGACCGGCAACATGGAGCGATTCATGTGGTCCATCGACGGTGTGAAGTTCTCGGATGCGGAGCCCATTCGCGTCGAGTACGGCGAGCGCATCCGCTTGACCATGATCAACGACACGATGATGAACCACCCCATGCATCTACACGGCATGTGGATGGAGCTCGAGAACGGGAAGGGAAACCGAATTCCCCGGGTCCACACCATCAACGTCAAGCCAGCGGAGAAAGTCTCGCTCCTCTTCCACGCCGACGCGCTGGGTCCCTGGGCCTTCCACTGCCACATCCTGTATCACATGGACGCGGGCATGTTCAGGGTGGTCGAAGTGGTGGAGCCAGAGGGCGGGATGGGTCACCACATGCATCGGGGCCATGACGATCGGAGTGGGGTCCGATGAGCGACGTCCGGGTGTGGAGCCGACGTGCAGCGGCATTCGGGGCAGCCATTGCGGTCACCGTCGTGGGCGGGTCCTCACCGCTCGCCGCGCAAACCATGGACGACATGATCTACACCTACGTGTCGTTCGACGAGCTGGAGTACGTTCCGGGCGCCTCCGAAGAGCCGGTGGAGTACAAGGGCCAGATGTGGATCGGAGGGGACTTCGAGCGGATCTGGTTCAAGGCCCGGGGCGAGCAGTCCACCCTCGAGCATGAAGGGGATTTCGAAGGGCAGGCGCTCTACAGTCGCACGACGTCTGCGTTCTGGAATACCCAGGTGGGGCTCAGGGTCGACCACCTGTATGGCCCCGGACCAGGGGCGACTCGCGGGCACCTCGCGCTGGGCGTCCAGGGTCTGGCGCCTTACTGGTTCGAGTTGGAGTCTTTCCTTTTCGTGAGTCACCGGGGTGACGTGTCGGCCCGGGTGGAGGCGAGCTACGATCTGCTTTTCACGCAGAGGCTCATCGTGGAGCCCGAGTTCGAGCTCAACGGCGCAGTCCAGTCCGTACCGCAGTTCGGTGTGGGCTCGGGACTCACCGATTTCGAGCTGGGCGCGCGGGTACGGTATGAAATCGTCAGGGAACTGGCACCCTATGTGGGAATGTCCTGGGTTCGCCTCATCGGTGAGACGGCGGACATGGCGCGGGGTGCTGGCGCTGGTGTAGGTAACGCCAACTTCGTCGCCGGCCTTCGCTGGTGGTATTGAGGACACGACCATGAAGCACGAGTCGCACCACCACGGTGGTGGCGGCAACACACACTCCGGTCACGACGAGCACGCCGGTCACGACAGGCACGCTGGGCAGGAGAAGCATGCCGGTCACGACAAGCACGCCGGACACTCCGTCGAGATGTTCCGGGACCGGTTCTGGCTCTCGCTCGTTCTGTCGGTTCCCACGCTCGTGTGGAGCGATGCCTTGCAGGGATGGTTCTCCTACCGGGCTCCCGCTTTCCCCTTCTCGGAGTACGTCCCCGTCGTGTTCGGGACGGCCGTGTTGTTCTATGGCGGTGTCGTATTCTTGCG
>CALJKZ010000463.1 GCA_937983085.1 uncultured Gemmatimonadales bacterium | reverse complement strand
GGCCGGTCGGGTCTTCGAGCTGCGTCTGGTGGACGGCGCATGGCAGCACGCCGGCGAACTCACCGTCCCGGCCGAGACCGAGGCGGCGTTCGGGGCGGCCATCGAGATGGATGGAGCCCGTGCTGTCGTGGGCGCACCCGGGGCCGCCTTCGGTTTCGGCGCGGCCTTCGCCTTCCAGCGCGAGGGCGACGGCTGGGCCGACCCCGTACGAATCGAGGCTCCCGACGCGACGGAGGGTGACGTCTTCGGCGCCGCGGTGGGCCTCGCGGGCGACGATCTGTGGGTGGGCGCGCCCGTCACCCGCGGCCTCGAGAACGGGATGGCCTTCGTCTTCACCACCGACGGTGGCTCCTTCGAGTCACAGGGCGGCTTCAGATTCACCGAAGAGGAGACCAACACCGAGGACTCCTTCGGGCATCGCGTCTTCACGAGTGACGACGTGGCCGTGGTGACGGCGTCCGGTCTCGATCACGGCGCCGGAGGCGTCTTCGTCTTCGAGCGCTCCGCCGACGGCACGTGGAGCCAGACGGACCGGTTGGTGAGCGAGCCCGACGCCCTGGGCGCGGTACTCGGGGAAGAGCGGCGGTGCGACGGAGGGTCCGTGGAGCTCTTCGACTGTGACCAGATCGAGCTGTACGCGTACGTGCCCATCTCCCTCCTGAAGGCGCCGGGCGACTCGCGGGGCGTGCGCACCAACGACAACTGGGGCTGGACCGACCCGGTGACGGGCCGGGAGTACGCCCTGGTGGGTCGCAACGACGGCACCTCCTTCGTGGACATCACCGACCCGGTGAACCCGGTGCTGGTGGGCGATCTGCCCAAGACGCCGGAGACGCCCCGCTCCCAGCTCTGGCGCGACATCAAGACCTACCGTGACCACGCCTTCATCGTCGCCGACGGTGCCGGCGCCCACGGCATGCAGGTCTTCGACCTGCGTCGCCTGAGAGACGTCACCGCTCCCCCCGTGGTCTTCGAGCCCGACCTCCTGTACCGCGGTGAGGGGCCCAACGTCGTCGAAAGCAGTCACAACGTCATCATCAACGAGGACACGGGCTACGCCTACCTCACCAGTCGCGGCTGCGCCGGGATGCACATCGTCGACATCCGGGAACCCCTCGACCCGACCTTCGTGGGATGCACGGATCCCGGGAGCACCCACGACGCCCAGTGCCTGATCTATCAGGGGCCCGACGCCCGCTTCCAGGATCGCGAGATCTGCCTTCGGATGGCGGGCAATCAGTTCCAGATCTCCGATGTCACCGACAAGCAGAACCCGGTCCAGCTCTCCACGGCGTCCCACCCGAACCCCGCGTACATGCACCAGGGCTGGGTCACCGACGACCACCAGTACTTCATCATGGACGACGAGAGTGACGTCATCGCCGGCAACGTGGGCACCACGCGGACCCTCATCTGGGATCTGAGCGACCTCGAGGATCCCGTGCTGGCGAAGGAGTTCATGGGCTCCATGCCCGCCAGCGCCCACAACCTCTACGTGAAGGGTGACTTCACGTACCAGGCCAACTACCGGTACGGACTGCACATCCTCGATACGTCGGACCCGCTCAACCCGGTGGAGGTGGGGAGCTTCGACACGTCGCCGTACCAGACGGGCCCGGGCTTCAGCGGCGCGTGGAGCACGTACCCCTTCTTCGATTCGGGGTCGATCATCGTCACGAGCCTCCAGGAGGGGCTCTTCGTCCTCAAGAAGCGCTCGCGACCGATCTCCTGAGGCCGCGGCCCTTGGAGGCCGTGTCCGAAGGGTGGATGGAGGCGTGCCGTGCCCATCGCGCGGCACGCCTCCGTCCGTCGCGCTTCACCTTGCTTCCTCAGTCCGTAAAGTCTCGTGCCTCGAGGTGGCCACGAAGCGGGCCGTCCCCCGCACCGGCAATAGCGCGGAGCTGGATCTCGGCCCACTCGGCCTGCGGTGTCCCCTCATACTCGTCCGCCAGTCGCCGAAGTTCCGGCACGGCCTTCTCGGGAGCCCCGCACGACTCGCAGATCCGGACCAGCTCGACCACGTAGCGGTGATGTTGCTCCGGAGTCAGACGCGCCAGGTCGAGGCCCTCACGTAGGACGTCCAGGGCGGCGTTGGGATCGTCGCGATGACGGTCGAACTGTCGTGCGAGGGTGAGCCACCCCCAGGCTTCTCTCGGGTGGCCGGCCACGAACTCCTGAAGGACGTCGATGGCCGCGTCGTGCTCGCCCCGGACGATCATCCCTTCGATGTGGGAGTAGGCGACGCGCCGCCGTCCCCAGCTTCCCGCCAGGAAGCCCGACAGGGCGCGGCTCCCTCCGTCGTCGAAGAACCAGGCCGCACCCATGGCGTAGCTACCGCCGATGAGAATGGCGCTGGTCACGGCGTTGAAGGTCGGCATGCCGAGCACGTCGGTGAGGAGGAAGACCACCCCCCCGATGACAACCCAATCCCACGCCACGCCTGTCACCCACCCTCGCTCGCCGAACAGCTCGGCGCCGACGTGGTGCACCAACGGCTCGAGGCGGAAGTAGATGTACCCGAGCAGCGAGAAGCCCAGTGCCCCGCCGAGCACCCACCCCAACGCCTCCGCGGCGACCGGTGTAGCCAAGGCCCCCCAGATGATGCCGGCCAAGGCCAGCACGGGCGTGACCAGGGCCTGACGAATGCGTCGGGCGCGTCGCGCCGCGGCGTCCTCACGCCACAGGGGTTTTCCGAGGAGGCGGACAATGCGGGACACAGCGCGAAATAGAGGCCGGGGCGGAACGTAGATTGGTGCTGCAAGATAGGCGGTCCACCGAGTCGAATACGAGGTTGTCATGGGCAGGTCCTTTCACCGCGAGCCTCACCCGGGCGTGCATGAGCCGGGTGCCGGGATGTCGCGTCGGCGTTTCATCACCACGGGGGGCGCGGGGCTCCTCGGACTGGGCGCCGCGGCATGCGTCCCCGACGATTCGGACCTCTTCGGACCCCAGTTCGATCCCGCCCACCTCACCATCAACCGACGGGCGCCCACCATCGAGCCGCAGATGGGCATCTCTGCACTCGGCATCGACACCGTGGGACGGGACGGATACATGTACGTCCCCGACACGTACGATCCAGACGTCCCCGCGCCGCTCCTGCTGGCCCTTCACGGGCGCGGAATGAACGTCGAGGGCTGGCAGGTCTTCACATCGTGGTGCGACCAGGCCGGCATGATCCTCCTGGCGCCGGAGTCGCGGGACCGTAGCTGGGACCTGACCATCACGGGCCGGTTCGGGCCGGACGTCATCTTCCTGAGCCTGGCCATCGACCACGTCATCGCGCGCTGCAACATCGACTCGGCGCGTATCGGCCTCATGGGCATCTCCGACGGCGGCACGTACGCGTTGTCCCTCGGAGCGTCCAACGGCGACTACTTCACGCACATCATCTCCGTCGCGCCGGGCTTCTTCTCCCCCGGCCGGGAACTCCGTGGGAGTCCCCTCTTCTGGATGGCCCACGGACTCTCCGACACGGTGTTCGACGAGGAGTACAGCCACCGTGAGATCCTGCCGGCTCTCCGGGAACTGGAGTACATCGTCCAGTACGTGCAGTTCGACGGCGGCCACGAGTATCCTCCGGCCGTACAAGAGCAGGCCATGGAGTGGTTCCTGCCCTGAGCCGTCGAGATTGCTCTCCGCGCCGGGGCCACGCGATCTTTCGCTCCCGACGACGCGTGTCCATCATGCGTCGCCCCTCACCGGATCGCTCAAGGAGCCGAGCTCCTACGTATGTCGGAAGTCCCCAAGGAGTCGGCAGAGAGCACGGATGACAGAGGCTTCCGGGCCTTCTGGAGCCACCACCGACACCTCTTTTGGACGCTGCATTCGCTCTGGGCCCTGGCCACCGGTGTCTTCGTGGTCTGGCTCGCCAGGGAGCGCTATGCCTTCGTGCCGTGGGTGGTGCTCTTCCTCGCACTCACGTGGGCGTCGACCCTCTACTTCGGGCGTCGCATCCCGGAGACGGGAGACGATGGTGACTCCGCCGCCACGCCGGGATTCGGAGAGGAGGCCACCTCCTATCTGACCCGTACCATGTACCAGGAGACGCTCTTCTTCCTCCTCCCCTTCTACGCGTACTCCACGGTCATCGGCTCGGTGAACATGGTGTTCCTCCTGGGGCTGGGTGGACTGGCATTCGTGTCGTGCCTCGACCTGGTCTTCGACCGTTGGCTCCGGACGAGCCCGGTCGCCAGCGTCGCCTTCTTCGCCATCGTCGCTTTCGCGGCGTTGAACCTGCTGCTCCCCATCCTCATGCCCATTGCTCCCCGGTGGTCCACACGGATCGCCGTGGTGGCGGCGGTGCTCAGCGCCGTGCCCCTGGCCCACGGCAGCGTCCACTGGGCAAGGGGCGTGAAGCTGCGCGTGGGGGCCGCCGTCATCGTCTTCCTCACGGTGGGCCTGGCCTTTCGCCAGCTCGTCCCTCCGGAGCCCCTCGGCATGGAGGCGGCCACCTT
>CALJKZ010000462.1 GCA_937983085.1 uncultured Gemmatimonadales bacterium | reverse complement strand
AAGCCACCACATCGGAGCTCGTCGCCAACGGACTCTCCGAAGAGATTCGCGCCACCCGGCGCGGCGGCAGAGGGTGGTCGATGGCCAACGCTTCGGTCCGCATGGAAGACGGTGACGGAGCCAGAGCTGGAGAGTTCACCTGGAACGGAAGCGTCGGGGCCGACTTCTGGGTGGACCCAAACACACAAACCATCGTGGTCACCATGTGGCAGAACTCTCCCGCCAATCCATCTCGCCTGCGCCAACAAATCCTCGACATCGTCCGGAGGTCGATTCGATGAAACGATCCATCCCAGCCCGTCTCGCCGCCACGACCCTCCTCCTCCTTGGCCTCGCGGCGTGCGGAGGCGACGTCTCTGAGGACCCCGCGCCCGAAGCCGAGCCGATCGACCCCACCGCCAATCGACAACTCGCCTGGGTCGACCGGTCGGGTACGGTTCTCGAGTTGATCGGCCCGCGCATGAACTCGATCCTCGACCCTTCGATTTCCCCTGATGGCGAGCGGATCGCCGTGCGCGGGCGGGCCACCGAGGGTGAGATCGACCACCTCTACATCCTGGAAGGCACGGAGGCGGCGAGGCTCACGTCGAACGACGGCTTCGAGCGCCACATGATCTGGTCGCCGGATGGGTCGCGGATCGCGTATTCGATCCAGGAGCCGGAGGGCGTCTCCAACCTGTTCATCCGCGCTGCGGACGGTACAGGGGGAGACGAGCCGCTCATCGTCAGTGAAGGCATGCACAAGTGGTATCCGTCCTGGACACCCGATGCCTCGACGGTCGTGTTCCATACCAACAACCCCGAGACTCAGGCGCGCGATCTGTGGTCCGTCGACGTGGCGACAGGAGGGACCGACGTCGTGGTCGACGACGACGGTATTCAGGCGCTCGCCCGACTCTCTCTCGACGGTCGGTTCGTCGCGTACCAGTCAGACCAGGACGGTCGGATGGAGATCTACGTCACGACCTTCCCTGCCTCCGACGCGAGGTGGAGGGTGTCGGACAACGGCGGAACCTGGCCGAAATGGAGTAACGACGAGCTCTTCTACTGGGAGGGCAACGACCTGATGGCGGTGCCTTTCAGCGGCGAGGACGGCTTCACCTTCGACCCACCGACCCGGCTCTTCACCGGTGCGGAGGTGGGGATGGGAGCGGACAACATGATGACGTCGTACAACCCGGAGTACGACGTGACCGCCGACGGTACCCGCTTCGTCGTGACCGTACGCGTGGAGGGGTAAGAGGGCGAACCTCTCAGCTGTGCATACCGGTCAGGGCCGCACTGATATCGGGGATCGCAGAGGCTCTCGCGTGTACCTCGGTCAGCCCGGTCTCCTGGACGAGCTCTCGCACGTGATTACCTCGTATGCCCCCACCACCGAGGACGGTAAGGTCTTCGGCGCACAACGCCACCAGCTCGCGGAGCGTCGCTCTCCCTTGCCAGGCCGTCGGGGCACCTCCCGACGTCAGGACACGGGACACCCCGGCCCGGATTAGCGACTCGACTTCGGCGAGCGGGTTCTCGACTTGATCGATCGCTCGATGGAAGGTCACCGGCAGCCCTCCCGCTGCGCTGATCAGCTCCGTTAGGGCACACTCGTCCACGCGTCCGGCTCGGTCCAGCACACCGACGACCAAGCCGTCCACATGGAGGGCCGCCATCGAGGCCACGTCCTCGATGAGCGCTGCCGTCTCCGCTGGACTCAGCGTGAACGTGTCTGCGGCCCGTCGAACGAGCACGAAGATCGGGCCGGCCTGTGCTGCCACGGCCGACAGCACTTCAGCCGCGGCGGGGGTGAGGCCGTCGGCGTCGAGGTCGCGGCAGAGCTCGGCACGAAGCGCGCCGGCACGGAAGCATGCCTCTGCCTCCGCGGCCGACGTCACGCACGCCTCCACGAGCACGGGTCGAGTGTTGGTAGCTATGGCGGGGCTTTGGACGAGGCGTTATCGACGTGCTGGGGCTGATTCTAGCCCCCAATCGTCCACTCGCGCATCAACCCATCACCCCGACTTCGCTTGCGACCGCTTGGCGCGCTGCGGACATTCGGCATCCTCTGAGAACACGCCGACCGCGGGGGTTCGCATGCGTCGCCTGATCCTTCTTCTCATCACCGCCTCCGTTGGCGCAGCGACTGCCGCCCACGTGGACGCCCAGACGGGTCGAGCGCTCGCGCTCGAGGACTACTACGCTATTCGGTCGGTGGGGTCGCCGCTGATCTCACCGAACGGACATTGGGTTGCCTACACCGTTTCGACACGGATCGAGGACGACAATTCGACGCTGACAGAGACGTGGCTCGTCCGCTCGGACGGCTCGGGTGAACACGAACGAATCGGGCATGGCGACTTCGTCGACCTGGTGACGTGGACCGACGCCGGGCACGTCCGGATCGAGGACGCCGACGGAAACCGATTCGACGTCGATCCGGACCGCCTCGACGAGCGGCCCGTGCCGGCTCCCGAGGACGTGCCGGGCGTGCTCAGCCCCGACGGTCGGTGGCGCGCAGTCGTCCGCGAGATCGAACGGCCCGCGGAGGCCGAGGCCGAGATGACGGACTTCGAGCGCCGGCATGCCGACCGCTTCGAGGGCGTGCAGTTCGACTGGTATCCGTTCGTCCGCGACGGGCAGGACTTTCCGCTGCCGGACCGCAGCATGCAGAACACCGAGGAGATCTTCGTCGTGGCAGCCGATGGATCGGGCGAGGAGCGCCAGCTCACACAGCTCGGTCTGAGGCCGAGCAGCGTATCGTGGAGCCCGGACGGGGAGACGATCCTCTTCACTGCCGATCCGAATGCATTCTCCGAGCTGCTTTACGCGCGCACGGACATGTTCACCGTCGACATGTCCGGCGACGTGACCCGGCTCACGGACGATGGCTTCACCTACTCCGGTGTCCGCTTTTCGCCGGACGGGGACTGGATCTCCTACGTGCGGTCGTTCGGAACCGACTACATCATCGAGCGCCAGCTCGATCACGGCGGTCCTCGAGATCTGTACGTCCGTCCCGCCGCCGGGGGCGACCCGGTCAACCTCACGAGAAACTTCGACCTCGACGCCGGCCAGGCCCAGTGGGCGCCGGACGGCGATCACATGTACTTCGTGACCGGCATCGGCGGAGCGCGGCACCTCTTCCGCGTCTCGCCCGACGGGGGGCAGGTCGAGCAGGTCACGACGGGGCTTCGCCGCATCAATGGGCTGAACTTCGACGTCGACTTCGAGCGCATGACCTACACGGTCGGGCACTTCGATCGCCCGCCGGAGGTCTGGACCGCGGACATCGATGGCAGCAACGAGCGCCAGCTCACCGACGTGCACGCCGACTTCTTGGCGGAGGTTTCGCCGAGCGATTGGGAGCGGGTGCTCTACGAGAGCTTCGACGGCACGCCGGTCGAAGGATTCCTCCTCTACCCGCACGGATACGAGGAGGGGAGCGGCATCGAATACCCCCTCATCGTCGTCAACCACGGCGGCCCGCACTCCGCGTCGGGGTACGGCTTCTCGTTCAAGAACCAATACTTCGCGGCGAACGGGTACTTCGTCTTCTTGCCCAACTTCCGCAGCTCGACCGGCTACGGCGACGACTTCAAGTGGGCGACGTGGGGTGGTTGGGGTACGCTCGACGGCGAGGATGCGCTGGCCGGAGTCGACGAGCTGATCGCGCGCCTACCGGTCGACCCGGATCGCGTCGGCTCGACGGGTCACTCGTACGGCGGCATTCTGACCAACTGGCTCATCACGCGGTACCCTGAGCGCTTCCGCGCCGCGGTAAGCGGGGCGGGGGCCTCGAACTGGACGAGCAACTACGCCCATTCCGACGTGGCCCGGACGAAGGAGCTGGAGTTCTTCGGTCGGCCGTGGGAGCCGCGCGCCCGCGAGATCATGATTCGCCAGTCGGCGTACCTGAACAGCGGCGGCGTGCAGGCGGCCACCCTCTTCGTGCACGGCGAGGTGGACTATCGCGTGCCGCTCGAAGGCGCGATCCAGCTGTACACGTCTCTCAAGAAGCAGGGCGTGCCGGCAGAGCTGATCATCTACGACGGGCAGGCGCACGGGATCCGCGGCCACTGGAACAACGTCCATCGGATGATGAACGAGCTCCGCTGGTGGGAGACCTACCTGAAGCCGACCGGGACGAGGCTGACGAGCGACGGGGGGCCGTAGAGGCGCGACCAGTGGCAACGACCCTCGATCACGCTATGCTGGCCCGGCCGTATCGCATCATCCGTTGGCCCTCGCCTGCACTCGCGGCTCTACTCATGGCCCTCACGGCAGCGTGCGGCGGCGATAGCGGACAAACGCCGACCCAGCCCCGCATCCTCCCGCCCCCCTTCGAAGGCGCCGGGGACGTGGGGCCCGACGTGATCACGACCACCGACAGCACGACGCTGAGCTCGGTCACCTCGCTGGGGCGGGGCATGCGGCTGATGCACGACGACCGGGTTCAGGACACGGCCACCGTCAACGCACACCTCTTCGAAGCCTTGTTCGCGGACGGGTTCACGACTCAGCTGCAAGTGAACCCGGAGATGGACAGCACGACCGCCTTGGCCGAGGCCGAGCAGTACGCTCACATCCTGGGACAGATGCCGAGCAGCCTTCGGAGCGCAGTCGACACGGTGTGGGTGCAGGGCGGGGAGGGAGACTGGTGGGCCATCTGGTGGAGGGGGACCCTCCTCCTGCATCTCGACTTCGGGGATGAACTGTTGGGAGTGGGGCTAGCCGAGGAGATCATGCTGCACGAGATGTCCCACATGGGCCTCGAGGAGCAACTCGACACGACGGCGGCGTGGGCGGCGGCCCAGGCGGCGGATGGGCGGTTCATTACCGACTACGCGGCTGAGTTCCCCGACTCCGAGGACATGGCGGAGAGCTTCGTCGCCTGGGTCTCGGTGCGCTACAGGGCAGATCGGCTGCCGGCAGGCGTTCTGAGCACCATCGAAGCGACGATTCCGAACCGGCTCGCGTTCTTCGATGGATTGGGGCTGGACCTGGATCCGATCCGGTAATCCCGGGTCTCGTGGCCGCTCATCGGCCCAACGTTTTCGAACCCGCAGCTTAGCTGGTACTATCGTCGCTACGCCGCCAGCCCCCGATTCTCGCGTTTCACTGTGCCGCCAGATACACTGCCACACAGGATCTGGACGGTTCAGGTCCGCCCTCGACCCCCTGGAATCGTGGCAACAACCCACCATCATCAGCGCCGTCGAGACGACGGTCCCCAACCGATCGTGTCCTTCGATGGGCTGGGACTGGACCTGGATCCGACCCGGTGACCCGGGCGCTCCTGGCAAGCATCGCCGCGTTGTGCACCTTCGCGGCTTGCGGTGACTCCGGCCCTGTCGACACGGGCGACAACGTGCCCGCCACGGTATCCCTATCGAGCGCGGCCGTAACGGCATCGTCACTGGGCGACACCGTCCGCCTGGTCGCCACCGTGCGCAATGCGAGCGGGGAGGTGATCGCCAACGCGGACGTGGTGTGGACGACCGACCGAGCCGACGTGGCGACGGTGGACGCCTCCGGCCTGGTCACGGCGGTGGCGACCGGAGCGGCCAGTGTCTCGGCGGTCGCTGGCTCCGCGGAGGCAGTGGCATCGGTATCGGTCATGCAGGTGGTGGACGCGATTCTGATCGCTCCCCGGTCACTGAGCCTCGATCTCCCGGATGGGGCGGCGCCGTTGTCAGCGACCGTGATCGACGCTCGAGGCTCGACGGTCGACGGAGCTTCCGTCGACTGGATCTCCCGCGACCCCTTGGTGGCCACGGTTAGTACCGCCGGTAGCGTTTCGGCCCAGACTGCGGGCACGACGTGGGTCGTGGCATCGTCGAACTCCGTATCGGACTCGGTGCCCGTCACGGTGGGGACGGGCGGCCCACCCATGGACACGAGTGACCCGGTAGCGCTCACTGCCATGGCCAACCTCACCTATCTCGGTTTCGAGGGGGGGCTCTACCCTGACGGAAGCAATGTCCTCCCCGCTGCCCACCTCCAAGCGGGGCTGACCGCGTCTGCTGCCATCGAACGCCTCGACGTGGCGGGCCAACCGGATCCGGACGGTAGCTACGTGCTCCTGTCCATCGGGATGTCGAACACCACCGAGGAGTTCTGTTCCGAGTCCTCCACCTATCCGTGCGACGGCGGTTCGTTCGTGGGGCAGGCGCTGGCCGACCCCGACGTGGCCGACGAGGGGCTGGTCTTCGTGAACGGGGCGTCCCCTGGGGCGGTCTCTGGGGCGTGGTCCTCCCCGACGGCTCCGAGCTACAATCGGGTGCTCACCGAGGACCTTCAGCCAGCCGGGCTGAGCGAGCTTCAAGTCCAGGCCGTGTGGCTGAAGGTCGCCAACCCGGTGCCGAGTGTTTCGCTTCCGGACGCAGACGCCGACGCCATCTGGCTCCAGCGATCCCAGGGAGACGTTCTGCGGGCGCTCCGTATCCGGTACCCTAACCTTCAGATGGTCTTTCTTTCGTCCCGGATCTACGCGGGCTACGCAACGGTCGATCTGAACCCTGAACCGTACGCCTATGAGTCTGGCTTCTCGGCGAAGTGGACCATCGAGGCTCAGATTCAGCAGGAAGCCACGGGAGTAGTGAATCCGAACTCCGGCGACCTCGAGATTGGGGTGGCTGCGCCGTGGGTCGGGTGGGGACCCTACATCTGGGCCGACGGTCCGAACCCCAACCCCGACGGGCTGGCGTGGCTGCTTGGGGACTTCGATTCCGACGGCACGCACCCGAGTCCATCGGGGGCGCAGAAGGTGGGCGCCGCGCTCCTCGACTTCTTCAAGACATCCCCGGTGACTGTCGGCTGGTTCCTGCGCTGACCGTCAGGCTCCCGGCTACTCCCCACCTCCCCTCGGAATCCGACCCTCCATCTGCGCCGCCTCGGTCAAGTCGGCGTCGACATCAGGTGTCACCTCTTCCGACGAGCGTAGCGTCTCGCGCTTCGCCGGCACGGCAGGTCCTGCGCCGCCGCCTCGTGGGCCGTAGAATCCAGCCCACCTGCATGCGACGGCCTCAACCGTAGGTGGCCCATGGACACCCCCACGACTCCGGCGTCGATCTCCCGACGCCGCTTTCTGAGCCTCGCGGGAGGGGCGGCCGCTCTCTCTGCGGCCGGGTGCGCGACGAACCCGGCACCGACATCCACCCCGGGCATCGCGTGGGGTCGCTCGGCCTTCTCCGACCGGTACGATCCGTGGATCGAACTCGACCGGGCGGCGTGGCGGAACAACGTGCGCGAAGCGTCGCGACTGGCCGGCGGCCGCGCCATTCTCGCCGTGGTGAAGAACAACGCGTACGGGTTGGGCGACGAGGCGGTCGGACCTCTCCTCGCCGAGATGCCCGAGGTAGGGGGCCTCGCGTGCGTTCGAGTGGAGGAGGCCATCGCCATGCGCGAGGTCGGAGTCACGAAGCCCATCGTCGTCATGGCCGAGGCATCGGAAGACGAGATGGCGGCGTTGGTCCGGTACCGCGTGCTTCCCTCGGTCTGGCTCGACGACGCACCCCGACGGATCGAGCGACTCGCGGCCCGTTTCGGCCGTCCGATACCGGTCCAGCTCTTCGTCGATACCGGGATGAACCGCGAGGGCATGCCCCACACACGTGCCCGTCCCTGGATCGAGGAACTTGCGCGCAGCGCGGCGGCCGAGATCGACGCCACCTACACGATGTTCAACCACGACCTGGACTTCGATCGGGTCCAGTTGGAGCGCTTCGAGGAGCTGCTCGCGTGGGCCCGCCGTCGTGACATTGCACTCGGCACGCTCCACGCATCGCCGACCGTGGAGCTCTTCCACCTGCCCGAGGCGCACTACGACATGGTGAGGCCGGGCAACGCGCTCTTCGGCAACTACCCGAGTGGAGAGAACTCGCGAGACATGGCGAAGCTCCAGCCCGTGTTCCGACTACGGACTCGCGTGGTGCGCGTCGAGCGACTCGAGGTAGGGGACAGCGCGGGCTTCTATGGCACGTACGAGCCTGATCGGGCCACGTGGGTGGGGCTTCTGCCGGTGGGGCGGACCGACGGCTACCCTTCTGCGGCCAATGGCACGTGCGAGGTCCTCATCAACGGCCGGCTTTACCCCGTCGTCGGGGGCGTGAACTCGGCGCACGCGATCATCGACATCGGTGAAGAGCGCACGGTCGAGCCCGGCGACGTCGCGACCCTGATGGGCCCTGACCACCCGGCGATCCACCCGCACGAGGTAGCGCGCCGAACCGAGACCGGATTCCTCGCGATGATTCAGGGCATGAACCCTCGGCTACCGAGGATCGTGGTGTAGCTGCGCCACGGTCCCACGACACAGGCTCAACATGCGACCCTCCACGGACTTCTCAGCGAGCGTGGGCTCGGCCATTCTCCTGCTCGCGCTTGCGGCGTGCACGCCCGCCGGCGACGCCGCCACCCCTGGCGCCGAGAATGAAGCAGGTCCCCAAACGCCCATCGAGGCCGACCACTTCGTCCCGTCGACGCCCGAGAACCTCAATTGGGGCTGGTTCCCCATCGACAAAGCGCCGGTCCTGACCGTCCAGTCGGGCGAGACGGTGCGGATCAATACCATCACGCACGTTGGCGCCACCCAGAACGAGGAGCCGGTGGCGTACCTCACCGGGCTGGGCATCCCACAAGAGGAAGTGCTCCAGGACGTCATCGACTTCTGGGCGTCGAGAGACGGGCGTCAAAGGGAAGGCACGAGCGGCCACACCATCACGGGACCCATCTACGTCGACGGCGCCGAGCCGGGTGACATGCTCGAGGTGCAGATCCTCGAGATCACGACCCGCGTTCCATGGGGCGCCAACAACACCAGCCCCCGAGGCGGTGTCTTTTCGACGAGCTATCCCGGCTATCGCGACGGAGACCCGGCCCTGGACATGGAGCCCATGCGCCACGTGATCCGCACAGGAATGGCTGATGGTCGCGAGGTGGCGTTCATCTCCGACGACATTCAGGTCCCTCTCGCTCCCTTCATGGGCATCATGGCCGTGGCGCCCGACCCTGTCGTTGGCCAGCCGAGTGTCACCGTCGAAGGCGTCCAGGGCTCACGCGCACCCGGAGGCTTCGGCGGGAATCTCGACGTGAAGGACCTGACGGTCGGGACGAGCCTCTACCTACCGGTCTTCCATCCCGGCGCGCGGTTCTACGTCGGCGATCCACACAGCGCCCAAGGTGACGGCGAAGTGAGCGGAACCGCCATCGAGCAGTCGCTCACCGGCACGTTTCGCTTCGTGCTCCACAAGGACGTTCCCATCACCATGCCCCGCGCCGAGAACGAGACCCACTACATGATCATGGGGATCGATCTCGACCTGGACCGGGCGGCTCGCAACGCGACGTGGGAGGTCGTGCACTTCCTTCAAGCGGAGAAAGGACTCACGGCGGCGGAGGCACTTTCGCTGGCTAGCATCGCCGTGGACTTCCGCGTGAGCGAAGTCGTCGACCTCACCCAGGTGGTCACGGGGTTCATTCCGAAGGATATCTTCGGGGGGTAGGGGGGGCAGAGCTGCTTCTCGATCTGGAGTGTCCGGAGCGCTTCACGCCTCGAACCCTCGCCTTCGAGTTGAGCGCCACCGGGGTGGAGCATCGGGCGACGCGCCCTCGGAGTTGGGTTGGTCTCACAACCGTCTCGACCGTCATTCTTCGTCCGAACCGGTGGTGGCGACGATCTCGACGGTGAGCCCACGAGCCTGGAGTTCCTGTGCACCCCAGGCGCGTCTGTTGCCCGCACGATCCTCAGCCGAGAGCTGGTCGAGTGTCCACGTTCCCGCCCCGATGAGTCCGGGAATGTCGAGGGCCCCGGTGTAGACGCTAATGATGCCGCCATCGGCCGTTGGCGCTTCGGACTGTTGCCTCAGGGTCACGAGACCGGTGATCCCGGTACCCAACGGTCCATCGAAGATGGCGAATGCGGATCCGATTCCCGCTCCCTCGTCGCGGAACTCGGCAGTGATCAGAACCGTCCGCGGCGCGATGGAGATGGTGACCCGGGAGGACTCGGCGAAGAC
>CALJKZ010000461.1 GCA_937983085.1 uncultured Gemmatimonadales bacterium | reverse complement strand
AGAACATGGGTAAAGTCATCGGGATCGACCTCGGCACCACCAACTCGGTGGTCGCGGTCATGGAGGGCGGCGAGCCCGTCGTGATCCCCAACGCCGAGGGCGGCCGGACCACTCCGTCGGTCGTCGCCTTCACGAAGGATGGAGAGCGACTGGTCGGTCAGGTCGCACGCCGTCAGGCCATCACGAACCCGGAGAACACCGTCTTCTCCATCAAGCGGTTCATGGGCCGCAAGCACACTGAAGTGACCGAGGAGCAGAAGCTGGTCCCCTACGAGGTTTCGTCGGGCGCCGGCGGCCGCGTTCAGGTCAAGCTCCCGAATCACGACAAGGCGCTCTCTCCGCCCGAGATCAGCGCCATCATCCTCCAGAAGATGCGCCAGACGGCCGAGGACTATCTCGGAACGAAGGTGAACCAGGCGGTCATCACCGTTCCGGCGTACTTCAACGACGCCCAGCGTCAGGCCACCAAGGACGCGGGCAAGATCGCCGGCCTCGAAGTGCTCCGGATCATCAACGAGCCTACGGCGGCCGCCCTCGCCTACGGGCTGGACAAGGAGACGGAAGAGAAGATCGCCGTCTTCGACCTGGGTGGCGGGACGTACGACATCTCCATCCTCGAGCTCGGCGACGGCGTCTTCGAGGTGAAGTCCACCAACGGAGACACCCACCTGGGCGGTGACGACTTCGACCAGCGCGTCATCAACTGGCTCGTGGACGAGTTCAAGAAGGACCAGGGCATCGACCTGTCCAAGGACTCCATGGCGCTCCAGCGCCTCAAGGAGGCCGCCGAGAAGGCGAAGATGGAGCTCTCGACCACGTCGAGCACCGACATCAACCTGCCCTTCATCACGGCGACGCAGGACGGTCCGAAGCACCTGAACTATACGCTGAGCCGTGCCAAGTTCGAGCAGCTCGTCGACGACCTCATCAAGCGCACCATTCCGCCCATGGAGAAGGCGCTGGCGGACGCGGGTGTGTCCAAAGAGGACATCGACGAGGTGATCCTGGTGGGTGGTTCGACGCGGATCCCCAAGATCCAGGAGATCGTGAAGGACTTCTTCGGGAAGGATCCTCACAAGGGCGTGAACCCCGACGAGGTCGTCGCCGTGGGCGCGGCCATCCAGGGTGGTGTCCTGGCCGGCGACGTCACCGACGTGCTCCTCTTGGACGTGACGCCGCTGTCCCTCGGCATCGAGACGTTGGGTGGCGTGATGACACCGCTCATCGAGCGGAACACGACCATCCCGACCAAGAAGGAAGAGACCTTCTCCACGGCCGAGGACAACCAGACCACTGTGGAGATCCACGTTCTCCAGGGTGAGCGGAAGATGGCGATGGACAACAAGACCATCGGCAAATTCCAGCTCACCGGCATTCCGCCGGCGCCCCGTGGGATCCCGCAGATCAAGGTCGCCTTCGACATCGACGCCAACGGGATCCTTCACGTGTCCGCGCAGGATCAGGCCACCGGGAAGGAACAGAAGATCCGCATCGAAGCGTCCAGCGGTCTGTCGGACGCGGAGATCGAGAAGATGGTGAAGGACGCCGAAGCCCACGCCTCGGAAGACGAGGAGCGGCGGGCCAAGGTGGAGTCCCGCAACCAGCTCGACTCCCTGGTCTATCAGGTCGAGAAGGACACCGAGGAGTGGGGCGACAAGCTCACCGAGGACAGCCAGAACCGTCTCAAGGAGGCCACCGAGGCGGCGAAGGAAGCCCTCAAGGGCGACGACCTCGACACCATCAACTCGGCTCGCGACGAGCTGATGCAGGCCTTCAGCGCCGCCGGCCAGGAGATGTACCAGGCCCAGGCCGCCGAGGCCGAAGCCGCAGGCGAGCCGGCGGCCGAGGACTTCGAGGAGGGTGCCGCAGCGCCGGAAGACGACGCGGCGGCCGCCGAAGACGAGGACGTGGTCGAAGCAGACTACGAGATCGTGGACGAGGAGAAGTAGCCGCTACGGCGCGCTTCCAGCCCCGCACCATCAGGGGAGTCGGCGGGGCAACCCGCCGGCTCCCTTTTTGCGTCTCTCCCTCAGGAGAGCGGCGAGACCGCCCGATGCGATGAAGCCGAGGGACCACACCCTCACTCACCGTGTAGGGAAACGGAAATCGAGATGAAACGGGCCGTGTACCGGCCGAATGGATAGGCAGCGACACATACGAAGCATCAGGGAGGAAGTCGGGATGTACGATCCACTGAAAGCAAAGACGCGGGTCGTGGCCTTCATGGCCTCGATCTTCATCATCGGAGCAGGCGCGGCGGCCGGACTCGGCTGGACCACCACGTCTCACGCCATGCTCCCCGTGGTGGAGGATCCCCAGGTGCCCGTGGCGGCGGTTCGGCCCGCCATGGACCTGAGCGATGCCTTCACCAATCTGGCCGACGCCGTAACGCCGGCGGTCGTGCGCATCGAGAGTCGGCGCACCGTCGAATCCCGTGACCGCTCGGAGATGATGCCCGAGCAGTTCCGCCGGTACTTCGACATTCCCGAGGGCGAGCCCAGCGAGCCTCGCTCCGCCATCTCGGGCGGAAGCGGCTTCATCGTGTCCCGGGACGGGTACATTCTCACCAACAACCACGTGGTGGAGAACGCCACGGATCTGAGGGTCTACTTCCCCGACCGCCGGTATTTCCCGGCCGAGGTCGTGGGCCAGGATCCCTTCACTGACGTGGCCGTCATCAAGGTCGACGTCGACGAGGATCTCCCGGTGATGTCCTTCGGAGACTCGGACGCCGTCGACGTGGGCGAGTGGATCGTCGCCATCGGCAACCCCGGTTTCGGCGCCTCCACACAACTCGACTTCACGGTCACGGCGGGCATCATCAGCGCCAAGGGTCGCGGACTGCAGCTCCTGCAGCGTGACCTGCAGGGCGATCGCCGCCTGCGGGAGTATGCACCCTACGCCATCGAAGACTTCATCCAGACCGACGCCGTCATCAACCCGGGCAACTCGGGCGGACCGATGGTGAACCTGGAAGGTCAGGTGGTGGGCATCAACTCGGCCATCGCCACGCGGACCGGCGTTTACCAGGGGTACGGCTTCGCCATCCCCATCAACCTCGCCCGGCGCATCATGGAGGACCTCATCGAGTACGGGCACGTGAAGCGCCCGCGCATCGGGGTCCAGATCGCCGATATCGTGGCGGAGGACGCAGAAGCGTACGGTCTACCCAAGGTGTCGGGTGTCCTGGTACAGGACGTTCCCGACGACGGACCGGCGTACCGCGTTCTGCAGCCCGAAGACGTGATCGTGGCTCTGGACGGTGAGCCGGTAGGCTACGTCTCCGAGCTGCAGGCCGAGATCGCCGAGCGTCGCCCGGGCGACCGCGTGGAGTTGACGGTCTTCCGTGACGGTCGTTCCGAGGAGGTCACCATCCGCCTGGGTGAGGCTCCCATCAACGACGTGCCCACCGTCTTCGCGGACGTGCCGGTGCTGGCGTCGGAGCGCCTGGGGATCCAGGTGGAGGCCCTGACCCCCGAGATCGCCGAGGAACTCGGCTTCCAAGACGCATCGGGCGTGATCCTGCGCGACGTGCTGAACGGAAGCGCCGCTGAGCGACGGGGTGTCATCGGCTATCGCTTCTGGAAGATGATCCGCATCAACGACACCGACATCGAGCGACCGGACGACGTCAGGGCCGCGCTCGAGACCGTGGCGCCGGGCGAGATCGTTTCACTGTACTTCCAGAATCCGAATGGCGATCAGCGCTTCCTCAACGTGAGGATGCCGTAGACGAACCCTCGGGCGATCGCGGCTCAGTCTCTCACAGGTGAACTGGCCGGATCATCGCCTCCGATTCGGAGGGTGCGGGCTCTCGGGCCCGCGCCCTCGTTTCCTGTCCGGTTTCCGGCAGATCGGATGCCGGTGTCCGGCACGTCGGCATCCCGGTCCTTCGACCTCCGCCCGCCCCGCGGTTCAAGAGCCCTTCCTCGGGGTTTATCTTTCAAGTCGCGCGAAAGTGGCGGAATTGGTAGACGCGCGGGATTTAGGATCCCGTGGCTTCGTGCCGTGGGGGTTCGAGTCCCCCCTTTCGCACTCTTCCGCACCCTCCCCGACACCATCACTCGAGTGGAGCAACCGCTCCACCAGGACCTTCGCGGTATGAATCTCGACGCATCGACCCTTCAGATTTCGGTGGAAGAGGACGTTCGCTGGCGCCGGCGCATGAGCGTCACGGTGCCGGCGGCGGTCGTGCAGGCCGAGGAGCGCAAGGCGGCCCAGCAGCTCGCCTCGCGCGCCCGCCTGAAAGGCTTCCGTAGGGGCAAGGTCCCGACGAAGGTCATCGAATCGCGGTTCGGCGGCTCCCTTCGCCAGGAAGCCCTCGACAAGCTCATCGGAGCCGCATATCGGGAGGCCCTGGCCGCCGAGGAGCTACGGCCCATCAGCGAGGGCGAAATCGAGAACCTCGACTATCAGCCCGAGCAGGACCTCACCTTCTCCATCACCTTCGACGTCGAGCCGACCTTCGACCTCGAGCGCGTCAGCGGCTTCGCCGTCGAGCGGGTGACACCTCCCATCACCGACGAGCAGATCGACGAGGTCCTGGGGCGGATCCAGGAGCAGAACGGAGTGTGGCAGCCCGTCGAGGAGGGGACGCCCGCCGAGAAGGACCTGGTTTCCGTGAAGATCAGCCGTCTCGGTGACGACGGGGAGCCCGAAGACGAGGGTCGCGACTACGACCTGGTCATCGGTCAGGGGGACGCCATCCCCGACATCGAGCAGGCCATCCAGACGCTCGAGCCCGGCAAGTCCGGCGACTTCGACATCGGTTTCCCCGACGACTTCCCCGACGCTGACCGCCGCGGCGACAGCGAGCGCGTTCGGATCGAGCTGGCGTCGCTGCGGACCATGGACCTTCCCGACCTCGACGACGACCTCGCCCGGCAGGTGGGTGAGTTCGAGACGCTGGAGGAGCTGAAGGCGAAGATCCGCGAAGACATGGAGGAGGAGGCCCGGAAGCAGGCCGATGCGCAGGTCCGGGGGCGACTGCTGGACCTCATCATAGAGGCCAATCCCTTCGACGTGCCCGAATCCATGATTCGTCGGTACTCCGACGGCCTCATCGGCGACCAGCCCAACGTCCCCGAGGAGCAGTTGGCTCAATTCCGTGAGCAGATCCGGCCCCAGTCGGAGCAGGCCGTGAAGCGGATCCTGGTCATCGAGCGCGTGGCCGAAGTCCACGAGCTGTCGGCGACGGACGACGATCTGGACGCACGCATCGAAGAGATCGCCGAGGCCAACAACACCGACGCCGCAAAAGTGTATGCACAGCTTCAGAAGTCGGGCCGTCTCGAAGCTCTGGAGCGCGAGCTGACGGAGAAGGCGGTCTTCGACTTCCTCTTCGAACAATCCGAGATCACCGACGTCGACGGCGCCTGACGCCGCCCCACACGCACGAGACCCTCAAGGGACGATCCATGCCGCTCTACCCACCGTACGTCATCGAACGCACCAGCCGCGGGGAACGCAGCTACGACATCTTCAGCCGGCTCCTCATGGACCGGATCGTCTTCCTCGGGTCGGGAATCAACGACGATGTGGCGAACATCATTGTCGCCCAGCTCCTCTTCCTCGACGCAGAGGACCCGGAGCGCCCCATCTACATGTATATCAACTCGCCCGGCGGTAGTGTGTACGCCGGACTCGCCATCTACGACACCATGCAGCACCTCCGGGCTCCGGTGTCCACATTCTGCGTGGGGATGGCCGCCTCCATGGGCGCCGTGCTTCTCACGGCGGGCGAAGAAGGCCAGCGACACGCCCTTCCCAACGCCCGGATCATGATCCACCAGCCGTCGTCCGGCACCCAGGGAACGGCCGCCGATATCGAGATCGCCGCGCGGGAAATCTTGCATATTCGGGAGAAACTGAACGGTATTATCAGCAAGCATACCGGCCGGTCGGTGGACCAGGTCGCCGAAGACGTGGATCGCGATCGGTTCATGAGCCCGGAGGAAGCGGTGGAGTACGGGCTCATCGATCGCGTGCTCGAAGGCACCGTCCAGCAGATGGACGGCAAGCCGACAGACTCCGACAGCGCCGAGTAGAGGCGGGACACGGGAGTGGACATGACGGACAAGCACCTTCGCTGCAGCTTCTGCGGGAAGTCCAAGGAGAGCGTCAAGAAGTTCATCTCGGGCCCCAACGTCTACATCTGCAACGAGTGCATCTCGCTCTGTAATGAGATTCTCGCCGAGGAAGAGGAGCGCGAGGCCCAAGAACAGACGGTTCCCAGCCCCACGCCCCAGGAGATCAAGGCCATCCTCGACCAGTACGTCATTGGTCAGGAAGCGGCCAAGAAGGCCCTCTCCGTCTCGGTCTACAATCACTACAAGCGTGTGAGCCACCACGGCGTCCTCGACGACGTGGAGATCGACAAGGCGAACATCCTCCTCATCGGGCCCACCGGTGTCGGGAAGACGCTGCTCGCCCAGACGCTCGCTCGCACGCTGCACGTGCCCTTCACCATCGCCGACGCCACGACCCTCACCGAGGCGGGCTACGTCGGCGAAGACGTGGAGAACATCCTGGTGCGGCTTCTCCAGGCCGCCGACTTTAACGTCGCCGAGTGCGAGCGGGGCATCGTCTACATCGACGAGATCGACAAGATCGCCCGCAAGTCGGAGAACCCGTCCATCACCCGTGATGTCTCGGGCGAAGGCGTCCAGCAGGCCCTGCTGAAGATCCTGGAAGGGACCATCGCCAGCGTCCCGCCCCAGGGTGGCCGCAAGCACCCCCAGCAGGAGTACATCCAGATCAACACCCGGAACAT
>CALJKZ010000460.1 GCA_937983085.1 uncultured Gemmatimonadales bacterium | reverse complement strand
CCGTCCCCCTCCGGGCCCCGTTGCCCCTGCCCCACGGGTGCCACCGGGCGCTCCTCTCGGGTGCGTCGATTCCGACGAGACCGTTCCATGTCGATCCAGGTGTTGGTGGCGATTCGGAAGATCCAGGTGGTCACCCGGCTGTCTCCCCGGAAGCCAGGGAGTCCTCGATAGACGCGAACCAGCGTTCGTTGGATCAACTCCTCCGCGTCGTCTCCCGGGCCGACCTTGGCGATGGCCAGGCGCGCCAGCCTTGGATGAACCCTCCGAACGAGAGCGTCGAATGCGTCCCGATCTCCCGCCCCGGCTCGCACCGCGAGTGCCTCCAGGGTTGGTGTCGCATCGTCACCCAAGCCGGACTCCCTCCATGGAGGCCCAAACCGTCGACCTTCTGCTCTGCACTCACCCGGTAGGACGAAGAGAGCCGCCCGAGCGTTTACCTCGGTGGTCTCAACACTCGCGGATCCTCGACGGCGCGGGCCCGAGCCCCAGTGCCTTTCGAGCCCGCGTCTCCCGCGTCGCGGCCCGTTTCGCTTCACGGACATGCTCGCAGACCGCTCGACGCCGAGCCTCGGAGAGGCGTTCCCACCGCTCGCTCGCCTCCGGCTCCTCGGCGAGGAGACCACTTAGTTCGGGGGGGATTTCCGTGGACGCGCGCTTCACGGTCAGCCGCACACGGTCGCCGACCCCGAGGGACGCAGCCGCCATCTGCGGGGCCGTGAGGTTCATGAACCAGCCCGAGCGCTGTGGCCAGTGCTTCAGGCTGCGACGACCGAGGTCGGTGGATTCGACGGTGACCTCCACCATCGTGGTGCCGGAGAGGCTCCACGGAGCGAGGAGCTCTTCGGGAAGAACCACGAATGCGGGCAAGGAGTCGTCCTTGCGCTCGATGACGACGACGGTGGTGATCACGTGCCGAGTATCCGGCGCACGCGGGACCGGGCGCAAGCTCGCGCCGCGGCAGGCTTGGCCTTCGGGCGCTCCTTCAAGTTTCGAGGGGTTGCGGGATACGACGGATCCGTGCATTCATGGGCTCCGATTTCAGAACCATGACATGACCAATGTTGCCGTCTGGGGGGGCGCTGCATGGGCAAGAGGGACGGCTTCATACTCATCGAGGTCCTGATGGACGGCCTCGCCGCCGGCGCCCTCGTGGCCATCGTCGCGCTCATTGGAATCCAGTCGGTGCTCGCCTTCCCCCGTTGGTCCGAGGCCCGGAATGCATCGCAACGCGATGCGCTTCGCTGGGAACTCGAGAACGTCGTGGCCCAGCAGGCCCTGCACCAGGCCGACAGAGGTCGCTTCGCCATCTCCCTCGATGAACTCGCCTTCGAGCCGTCGTCGGGCGTCGTGGTGGAGCTCGTCGCGTCCACG
This sequence comes from uncultured Gemmatimonadales bacterium, assembly GCA_937983085.1. Classification (GTDB taxonomy): domain Bacteria; phylum Gemmatimonadota; class Gemmatimonadetes; order Longimicrobiales; family Gaopeijiaceae; genus UBA2589. Next base: position 4,569 of record CALJKZ010000460.1, on the reverse strand, counting down.
TCCGGATGGTCCGCTTTCGCGAGCCATGAGCGTATGTCCACCGACGAGGGATGCTCGGTGTACGTCGGCACGGCGCTCCCGCCCGAAGGACCCGGACAGCCGGCCCGCAGAGGCGAGATCGCCTGCACGGAGTAGCCCTCCGGCCGGGGTCCGACTCCTCCTCAGCCCGCTTCGAGACCAGCCACCAGAGCGGCGTCGAGCAGGTCGGGCACAACAACCGTAGCCCCCACCTCCCGTAGCAGCCCGACCGCCTCGCCCGTCCCGACACCCACGAACCGGTACCCGAGTTCGATGGCGGCGCGCCCGTCCCAGACCCCGTCCCCCACGTAGGTCGCCGGCATCCCTCCGTCGCCGCCGGCCCTACGCGTCGCGTCACGGATGATGTCGGCCCGGGCACGATGCTCCGACGACGTCGCCAGGGGCACGGAGGGGTCCCAGACGCCTGCCCCCCTCAGCTTGACCTCGGCCGAAGGCCGCCAGGCGCCGGTCGCCATGGCCACCCGGCATCCCCACGCTCGAAGACGGCCGAAGACGGACTCCGCTCCGTCGATGGGCTGGAAGCGAGTCCTGTCGGCATCGAGCGCGTGTTCGAGAAGCTCGGCAGTCCGCCGGGCGGCAAGGCGATGGGTCGATGCGTCGGGCACGGGGAGGCCCGCCAGGCGGCACGCCGTCTCTACGATGGCCGGGTCGGTGACCTCGTCGAAGGCAGTCCATGACGCTGGGATCTCGACACCCACAACCTCCAGGACGGCACGCTCGAAGCACTCGACGTCCACGTCCATGGTGTCGGTGAGCGTACCGTCGATGTCGAACACGACCAGGGGACCATTCATCGCCGAAAGCTAAGGTGGGCTTGCGACCCCTCATACCACGCAGGAAGATGCCCCATGCACTGGCCCCTCTTCGCCCTCGTCGTCGCTGCCGCTTTCGCGCCGAGCCCCGCAGCCGCCCAGTCCTCCACGGACGAAGCGGCGGCCCTGGCGCTCGCCGATTCCGCCCTCGCCGCCATCACCCGCGAAGACCATCACGCCCTCGCAGACCTCTTCATCGACGGAGGGACGCTGGTTGCGATGCCTCCGGGCGGGGGTCAGCCCCGTGTCACCACCAAAGCCCAGGTGCGGGCGACGCCCATGGACGGTGATTTCGTGGAACGCGGGTGGAATGGTGTCGCGACGCTTTCAGGTGCCATCGCCACCGTCCGACTGCCCTATGATTTCTACCGGAACGGGGCGTGGTCCCACTGCGGCGTCGACGTGTTTTCCCTGGTCCGAACCGACGCGGGATGGCGTATCGCAGCGCTGACGTACACGGTGGAGCAGCCCCCCGTCTGCGACCCTCACCCCGATGGCCCGCCGTCGGCATCACCGGGCTCGTGAGCCGATGCCGGCGGATCACCGTCGGCGCTCCGTTCGGGTATCGTCGGCAGTTGGACATCGTTTCCCGACTGCGTGAGCACTCGAAGGGTGTGCGCGTCCAGCCCTTCCTGTAGCCCCTCCACCAGGTCCCGCCGGGTTCCTCTCAAGACCCAGGGCACGATGAGGGCAGGCCCGAACCCGTAGAGCTGCTGCTTGATCAGGGCCAGTTGGGCCCACGGTCCGAGGCGGTCCACGTAGGCGGTCTCGTCCACCAGATCGATCTCGACGAGCCCGAAGCGCGTGGGCCGGATATCGGTGATCTCGTCCCACGGGATCAGCCCCGGGGAGTACCAGAAGGTCTCGTCGAGAATCCCGTCCCGGGTGACGCGTAGCCTCCCCGGAGCGATGAGCCGGTATCCTGCCCACGCCGTGTAGGCCATCGCCAGGGTCGCCAGGACGAGCGACCCTACGGCCGCGAAGGCGGCCGCCACCCCTCCGGAGACGGCTACCAACCCGGCAAAGAAGCTACGTGATCCGCGGAACACTCGTCCGGGGAACGGTTCGAACGGGTCCGCCGAATGCCCTACCTCGGAACCGGTCGCCACTTGGGCTGCTCGTCGCGCCCGTCCGCGACCTCGAGAGGCGTCATCTCCCCGCCCTCGGCGCCGATGATCCAAAGATCCAGAGGATCGCTGGGACCACGGGCGAAGACGAGGCGGCTGCCGTCGGGGGACCAATCGGGCTGCCAGTCGGGCTCGGCGTCGTCCGTCACGTTCTGCAGGTCCGACCCGTCGGACGCCATCACCAGGAGGTTCGCTCCGTCGAAGCCGGGGCCGACCTGACCGTAGAACGCGATGGTCGACCCGTCGGGGGACCAGCGCGGGGCCGAATTGTGCCCGGCGAGGTGGGTGAGCTGGAGTTCTTCACCGGTCTCCAGGTCGAGGCGAAAGATCTGAAGCGTGGGCTCCGCTCCTTCCTCGAAGGGCGCCACCGCACCGAAGGCGACGTACCGCCCGTCTGGCGAGAATGCCGGTACCTCCTCGTATCGCTCGTTCACCGTGACCCGCTGCACGTCGGAGCCGTCCGACGCCATGACATAGATCTCTCCCGAGTCCGAGTCGCGATTCGAAGCGAAAACGATGTGCGATCCATCCGGCGACCAGTCCGGACTGCCGTCGCGCGAATCGTCGGTGGTCAGGCGAACCAACGCCCCGTCGGGCACACCCATGGAGTAGAGCTCCCGATTGCCGTCCCGATCGCTCATGAAGGCAATCCGGTCACCGTCGGGAGACCACGAGAAGCCGTAATCCATGCCCGGGTCGGCCGTGAGGTTGGTCACCTCCCCCGTGGGCACGTCGAGGAGGTAGATGTCGAAGTTCCCGTCCCGGTTGCTCACGAAGGCGACGTGTTCGCGGGCCGGGGGCTCGGGTTCGCCGGACCCGCATCCGGCACCCCCGAGGGTAAGCGTCGTCAGGCCGAGAGCGAGAATACGATTGGACATGGCGGGCACCGCGGCCGTGGCCGCAAGAGGAAGGGTGGAGGCGTGCGTGATCATGCTCCGTCGGAGGTCCCGGGAGCAACCCGGGGGGGGCTCCGCCGTGTTGGGGGCGGACCGGCCATGGACGTAGGATGTCCCGCGCGCCTCCGGACCTTCATCCTCTCCACCGCACCAATGTCGCAAACCCACGACCCCCGAGAACGTCGACGGCCCACGACTGCGGTCAACCGCCTCGCCGTGGGAGTCGTCGCGGCGCTGGTCGTGATCGGGGCGTGCTCCACGAGCGAAGGCGTCGACGAGGCAGTCCGCCAGGCGGCCATGCTCGACCCGCTGAACCCCGCGGTATGGATTCCGGGGGGAGACGTGCACACCGGCAGCGACGACTGGGACGCAGAGTATCCCGCCGGATCTCCCTACTCGAAGGTGGATGAAGACCCGCAACGCTGGACGGTCGAGGGGTTCTGGCTCCAGACCCACGAAGTCACCCACGCCGAGTACGCCCGCTTCGACAGCACCCACGTCGTGCCCGAGGGCGAGGCCCTGCGGCCCGTGGTGGACGTCACGTGGCCGGAGGCCATGGCGTACGCTCGGAGCCTGGGTGGCTCGCTCCCGTCGGAGGTGCATTGGGAGTACGCCGCCCGGGGGGCCGAGCGACGGCTCTACCCCTGGGGTGACGACGAGCCGGACTGCCGGCGAGCCCACTACCGGGAGTGTGAGCCTCGCACTGCCCGCGACGTGGGCTCACGCCCGGCCGACGTCACCCCGGAGGGTGTGGTGGACTTGGCGGGCAACGTCCGCGAGTGGGTCATCCCGCCGTGGTTCGACCCGGCGCGGCATCCGGCCAACCCCGACGCCATGCGACTCAAGGGCGGATCCTTCGCCCATCCCGCCTTCTTTCTTCGAGCGGCCTCGGTGACCAACCGCCTGGCTGCGTTCCAACGCTTCGACAACGTGGGGTTCAGGGTGGCGTGGGGTACCGGTCCCCTGACGCGGTAGCCGACCCGGCGCCTCAGGAATCCGACGGCGGATTCGGCTGGATGCGGAGAACCTTCGCCGGAATCCCCGGCGATGCTCCGTAGGCCACCCATACGTCCCCGGTGCGCTCGTCGACGTCGATGTGGCGGATGAGAGCGCCCCGTGTGGGAAGCGGCCACGACGTGATGTCATGCGTCTCCGGATCCACCGAAAAGACGACATCACCGTGCCCCGTTCCGAGCCACACCGTTCCCCGGGTCTGATCCACGCGAACCACGTACGGCCCGGTGTCGCGAAGGGGGAGCTCGATGCGGGTGAACGCCTCGGTGTCCGGACCGAAGCGGACGAGAGCTCCGGCGCCGAACTCGGGGATCCATACGGTTCCGTCCGGGCCAGGGTCTGGTCGCCGCGGCCCGCTGTGGGCCATGGGCATGGTCCAGGTACGAACCTCTCCCGAGCCGGGGTCGAGGCGCACCAGGCGATTCCCGCGCAGCTGCGTCCCCCAGACGATGCCATCCGGGCCCACCCTCAGGCCGTAGGGAATGGTGCTCTCGACGTCGCCGTCCTGGTGGGGCACTTCGAAGCGCTGGATCGAGCCGTCGTCGAGATCGAGTCGCGCGATGATTTCCGGATTCGCGGAGAAGTGTCCGTTCACCCACGCGCCGCTCTCGCCGTCGAGGGCCACCGAATGGGGATACAGCCCGACCCGATGGGTCGTCCACGCTTCTGCGGAGGGGTCGT
>CALJKZ010000459.1 GCA_937983085.1 uncultured Gemmatimonadales bacterium | reverse complement strand
GCGCTGGGTCCTGCGCCCCCGCCGCGGAGGCGTCCGGGTCTGCGGATGTCGCGCTGTGAATGGCCGTCACCTTGTTCATGAAGTCGTCGCGGTTCTGCCAGATGGCGGCCAGCGCCCGTGAGTCGGGCGAGGTCGATCCGGCGGGCCACACGTTCGCCAGGGACTGGGCCATCTCGTGGAAGGCCACCGCGTGGTTGCCCGCGTGATCCATGGGCACCGTGTTCGCCAGAGCGGCCCCCACGCCGCCCATGTGGGTGCGGAAGGCATTCATGATGGACTGGCGGTATTCGATGATGTCGGAGTGGTCCTGGGCCTGGAGAGCCGCGGGCGCCGAAGCGAGGACGGTCCCGAGAGCGACGACGAGCAGACTGCGGGGCGGAACGTGCTTCACGTAACTCCTCCTCTCACGGATGCAGGCCACCGAGTGACGACTCGATTTCGGCGGCCACCTTAACCCTCATCGTTCAGGAGCGCGAGGGCTCCTCAGGGGAGCGCGAGGGCCACCAGACGACCCTGGGTCTGGCGGTCTCCGATGGCCACCACGATGTACTGGCGCCCGTCTGCGAGGTAGGTCATCGGGGCGCCCGAGGTCCCCGCAGGAAGGTCCATCTCCCAGACGACCTCGCCCGTCGCTTTGTCCCACGCGCGAAACGCCTTGCCTCCGGCGATAGGGAGAATGGAGAGCGCCGCCTCGGTCCCCTCCCCGAGGAAGAGGAGGGTCTTCGTGAGGAGGGGGGCAGGACGACCGCGCTGGCCCAGCCACGGCAGATCGAGGTCCGCGATTGCGGGATGGTCCCGGGGGCCGGCCCCCTTCGCCCTCATCCACAGGCTCTCACCCGAGTTCATGTCGATGGCGGTGATGCGACCGTACGGGGGCTTCAGAAGAGGAAGGCCCGGGTCCTGGGGAGATGTGCTTCCGGGCATGGGGACCTCCCGGGGGAGCCCGCGCACGTAGCGAAAATCCGAGCTGTCCGGAATGGGGGGTGGCACCAGGGCCGTCACGCTCGGCGAGGTCACCGAGGGGATGAAGAGCACACCCGTCTCGGGATCGAAGGCAGCGCCGCCCCAATTGGCTCCGCCCACCCACCCGGGCATGAGTATGGTGCCCTGCTTGCCGTCCACCCCCTTCACCGTCGGAGGGGTGAACATGGGCCCGTAGACGAAGTCGTCCAGTATGGCCTCGGCCTCGGCGCGGAGTTCGGGAGTGAAGTCGATGAGGTCGTCGACCGTGATTCCCTGCAGGTCGAACGGCTCGGGCCAGGTCGGGAACGGCTGGGTCGCGGCCGCCACCTCACCCGGTACCGGTGACGGAGGCACCGCTCGGTCCTCTACGGGCCACACGGGCTCTCCCGTCTCCTGATCGAACGTGAAGACGAAGGCCTGCTTCGTCACCTGGGCCACCACCTTCCGGGGAGTCCCGTCGATGACCACGTCCAACACGTTGGGTGCCGCCGGCGGGTCGTAGTCCCACAGGCCATGGCGCACCATCTGGTAGTGCCAGACCCGTTCCCCCGTGTCCGCGTCGACCGCCACCACAGACTCGCCGTACCGGTTGTCGCCTGGGCGATGTCCTCCGTACCAGTCGTTGGTGGTGGTCTTCAAGGGTAGGTAGACGTGGCCGGCCTCCTCGTCGGCGCTCATGAGCGTCCAGACGTTGCCGTTGCCCGAGTAGACCCACGACGAGTCACCCCAGGTGGCGAGGGCGGGATCGCCCGGCTCGGGGATGGGATTGAAGCGCCACCGGAGTGCGCCTGTACGCACATCGTACGCTCGGACGTACCCGGGCGGCGCCGTCTTCCAGTTGCGGTTCGGCACCATGGCCGTCGCACCCACGATGACCAGGTCGCGGACCACCAAGGGTGCCGACGTCCAGCTGAAGGTCAGGACACGCGGGTCCGGGTCGTCGGCGAGGTCCACGGCGCCTCCCGACCCGAACGACGGGTCGGGCAGCCCGGTGCTCGCGTCGAGGGAGACCAGGAATTCTCCCGATCCGAGGAGGATCCGCTCGGTCGTGCCGTCCGTCCAGTACGCTACGCCCCGGTTCGACCGTCCGCCGGGTTCGGCGCGGAGTCCGGCGGCGTACGGGTCGTAGCGCCAGAGCTCCTCTCCCGTGGACGGATCGAGGGCCGCCGCCTGCCCAAGATTCGTGGAGGTGTAGAGTCGGTCGCCGACCTTTATGGGGGTGGCCTGGAAGTTGGAGTTCACCGACGTGCCTTCGTGGGCCCCGGTCAAACGGTAGTCGGCGGACTCCCACGTCCAGGCCACTTCCAGATCGCCGACGTTGCCGGCGTGGATCTGATCCAGTGGGGAGTACTTGGTCGCTGCCAGGTCACGGGCGTAGTGGGGCCAGTCGCCATCGGGAATCGTCGGCGCCGCGGAAGGACCGCACGCCGCGAGAAGGACGATGCACACGGACGCCAGCAAGGGTCGGACGGTGTCCGCCTGAGCGATCTTCGAGTCCTTCGCCATGTCGACTCCGTCTTGGTTGGCCCGATCGGGTGTCACGGTGGCCTGCGGATCCTGCCTACGCCAGGACGCGCGTTGCATGGTCGGCGGTGCCGATGGCACAATGCCGGACGCCGGAGCACCGATCAGAACGCTCTGCATGCCCCGCATGCGAACCGACCCCCAACAGTAGGATGAAGGATGGCCGTCACCATCGACGACGAACGCCGTGAGGTTCTTGTGAGTCGTCTCAGGGGCTTCTTCCTCGAGGAATTCGAGGAGGACTTGAGCGACTTCCGTGCGGACAAGGTGCTGGACTTCTTCCTCGAGGCGCTGGGACCCGCCGTCTACAATCAAGCGGTTCAGGACGCCCGCGGCTTCATGCAGCGCAAGCTCGACGACCTCGAAGGGGAGGTGTACGAGCCCGGTAGCGCTTGAGGGGCGTGATTCCTCGATGAGCGAGCCGCGACGCGTCCCCGACGACCCCGTCGCCTTCCGGCATCCGGACTTCGTCCTGAGCGTGCTGGTGGGCTCCTTCCTCTCGTTCGGGTACGCGAACCGCGAGGCCGCGTTCTGGGCGCCTCTCTACCGGGAGGACGGGCTCTTCGAGTGGCTCACCTTCTACGGCTTCGTGGTGGCCGCCGTCCTGTTCGGAGCGGCTGCCTGGCGAAGCATTCGCCTCGGGACCGCGTCCCACGGAAGCCAGTGGCTTTGGCTCTCTTTCGCCCTGATCTCGATCCTCATCGCGGGTGAGGAGATCAGCTGGGGGCAGCGCGTCTTCGGATGGCAGACGCCGGACTGGCTGGCCGAGGCCAACAAGCAGAACGAGACCAACGTCCACAACCTCGTACAGATCGGGTGGTGGTACCCCTTCATCGCTACGGCGATGACCGTGGTGATGGTGGTGGCCCGATGGCGCCTTCGTCCTCGCGCCCCCGAGTTCTACCGACGTGCCTTTCCACCCCTTGTTCAATGGCCGTCCCTCGCGTTCATCTTCGTGTGGACGGTCTTCCTTTATCAAGGCGAGGTCGTCGAAGAGATCGCGGCCTTCTGGTCCATCCTCTTCTCCGCCCACTTGTACCGCTTGGCGAGGGATCCATGTACCGCTCCGTGACCGTCGTTCTCGTCGTGATGACGACCCTCGGGGGTCCCCTGCCGGTGCGAGGTCAGACACCCGAGGCGGCAGCGCTTCCCGTCGTGACCATCGACGGGCCCACGGTCATCCTCTTCTCGACGGATCCCGACGAGGTGTCCGACCCCGACGCTCGGATGGGCTTGTACTCGGCCCTCGATCAACAGCAGACCATGATGGCCGACTCCAGGGAGTCGTTGAACGCCCTCGGCATGGTCGACCTCACCCAACCGGGTCGGGCGTTCGTCGTTCGCGACGCCGACGGCGATCGGGTGTTCACCGCCTCACCGGACAGCTCGGTGGTCGGATACCTCCTCGTGGCGCCGGGTCGGGAGTTCCAGGTACTCTACCGCGTCCAGTTTCCCGACATGCTCATTCCTGCAGCCCGCGCGTACCTGGAGGCGGGCCCCGGCGGAGACACCATGTACGGTCTCATCGGGAAGATCGAAGCCGTTCCAGGGGCACGAGACGCCCTGGCCGAAATCCTCCTCCGAGGAGTCTCGGGTATGCCCGGGTGTCTGAGCTACATCGTGGCCCAGGACCCCGAGGACCCCGACGCCCTCTGGGTGACCGAGGTATGGGACAGCCAAGAGAGCCACACGGCTTCGCTGTCCCTTCCTTCGGTTCAGGAGGCCATCCGAGAGGCGAGGCCCTTGATCGCCGGGTTCTCCGAGAGGAGGGAGACCCGCCCCGTGGGAGGCTACGGGCTGAACGGTATCTGAGAGGCGCCGTTCGGCACGCACGCGGGCTGGCGGAGCACCCAGGCCCCGGCCGTCGTGGATGCCCGGTCGGTGGCGAAGGGCCAGCCGACCCGACCGACGTCGATGGCCTCGTGGGGCTGGACGACGTCGGAGAACTCCACCCCGTCGCGGTCGGCGTAGTAGCCGGTGGTGACCACCATGTTGGTGCCGTCGGGGAGCCGTGACCCTCGGTTCACCGTGGCATAGCCCGCAGTTTCTTCGCCAAACATCCGGGAGTTGGGCCGTCCGTGGAACGCAACGGCCACGGCCTCGCCCGAGCTACCGGTGCCCCGGTCCACGAGGATGGCTACCGGCACTTCGGGGGAGACCATGGGCGTGGGCCGGGTGGTGCCGACGCCCCCCGTGCCGCCGACGCGCGGCGCGGTCCTGACCAG
>CALJKZ010000458.1 GCA_937983085.1 uncultured Gemmatimonadales bacterium | reverse complement strand
CCCAGAAGCGCGAGCTCGCCGAGCACCGCATACGTGAGTTCGTCGAGCGCGCTCGGCTCGAGGATGCAACGGCGATCGTGATACCTTTCCGCGTCCATGGTTTCGGGCCCTATGCTCGCGTGTTAGACGGGTTGGACTACGTGTCCGACGGCCAAGGGTTGATCCCGCACGACAACGTCACACTGTGGATCGCGAAACAGATCGCGGAGCTTCGGCGTGGCCCCTTCGAACCTGCTCTTGTCGCCGGAGCCGTTCACAGGCATTAACCACTTCAGCGCGGAGCTGGATCCAAGCCAACGGTCATGAGGGACTTGACGCTGGCCACATGAGACATTGAGCGGCCGGCGGAATGCAGTTTGGGCAGAGACCACCTCTCGTGCTTGGAGGCTGTCCAGGATGGGAGCTCGAGGCCGTCCTGATTGCCGGGGCGGGAGGCTCTGTGGGCTCCTCGATTCCGGGTCGCCGCCAGCCCCGAGCCAATCACCAACCTGGGTGTGATCGCGAGCGCGCGGCGAGGACCCGCACCCGCCTACTCCATCTGGCAGCAAGAGGGGACCACCGTTTCCGCGCTCGGCGAGTCCGCTCCGAGCGGGCACTGGTCCACACAGACAAGTTCCCCGGTCAGTGGGCATTCGATCCGGCCCGGGCAGTCGGGTCGGTTTGGATCCACGGTCGGGCACTGGTCGCGGCAGATCGTTTCGCCCGTCAGCGGACAGCCGATCTTGCCGGGGCAATCAGCGCGTTCGGAGCTGGCCGCGGCGACGCCAAACGCACTTACGGTGGCGAGAACCAAGCCTCCAAGGCCGATCAGGGACTTCTTCATGGTCATCATCTCGTTCTCCAGGTCTTAGCGTTCGCAGCGCCTGCTTCGTTCGATCCCAAGGCCGGCGGGGCGCACTTGCCGCAGGTCCCGGTGCGGGCCACCCTGGGCGGCCACGTGTTCCAGATGGACGCTCCGATGAGGAGCGCCAGCCCCAGGTACAGGATCGCGCTGGAGCCAACTGCAAACTTGCCCAGAAGGACCGTTCCCGTCGCCGCCATCCCGAGGCCGAGCGGCCCACGGCCGCGCCGCTCCCTCGCGCGATAACCGAGGGGCAGCAACGCCACGGCGAGAAGCCCCCCCGTCACGGGCAGCAGGTAGGAGGTTTCGAGGAGGAATCCCAAGCCGAGCGAGCCGAGCAGACCTGCATACGCGGGCCAGCACGCCGGGCACGCTCCGACGGGGAGCAGGGCGAGCCCGGTGCCGGGCAGAACCGCGAGGGCCCGCGACCATCCGGCCCGCGTGTGGCCAGCAGTCTCCAGCGCGGCGACGATCGCGCCCACCGGCGGAACACCCTCGCTTCCGCTGCCGTAAACGCGGCAGCTCTCGCCTCCATCTCCGGGGACCGCGCCCAGGACGTCCCGTCCGTTCACCAGGATGGTCGGGGAGCCGTAGAGCCTCGCGTGTGCCGGAGCGCCAGCCGCGTCGCGGAGCGCCTCTCGGAGCGCGGTCCGGGCACCCTCCACGTTGGGGCATGACGTCTGGTAGATGAGCTCGATCTGGCCCGACACCACTACGCCTCCTCGTCCTCGAGTGACTCCAGAATCGGGCACTCCGTCACGGGGCCCCTCCCGGAACATGCCCGCACCAGTTTCGCGAGCGCCTTGCGCATCGCCTCGAGCGTCCGGACCTTTTCGTCGATGTCGCGGATCTTCGCTTCCGAGCGCGCCCGCACGTCTTCGCAGCACGAGCGCGGCGAAGCGCGAAGCTCCAGCAGCTCCTTGATTTCGTTCAGCGTGAATCCGAGGTCCTGAGCGCGCTTGATGAAGCGCACGCGCCGCAGGGTGTCAGCGCCATACACGCGGTAGTTGGACGCTGTCCGCTCGGGATCCCGCAGAAGTCCTCGCCGCTCGTAGTAGCGGATGGTCTGGACGTTGACCTGAGCCTGCTCGGCGAGCTTGCCGATGGAGATTTCGATGGTCATGGGCTTCGTCGATCGACGACAGTATCGGCCCTGTACCTAGGTATAGAGTCAAGCGGGATTCCCCGCCCCCGGGCAGGAGACGGGGAGGAAAGTCAGGGCACTGTAAGGGGAGGGGGCAGGTTGAGCCTGCCGATGGCCTGGCTACCGCCGGGCCCCCCCCTGAGGTTCTCTGGTGCTTGGACG
>CALJKZ010000457.1 GCA_937983085.1 uncultured Gemmatimonadales bacterium | reverse complement strand
GAGCTGGCGGGCAGCGGGGTGACCACCAACGCCCTCCACCCGGCGACGATGATGAACACCGATATGGTGCTGGAGCGCGGCGCCCGGGCGCGGACCAGTGTCGACGAAGGCGCCGACGTGGTGATGTACGTCATCGACGGTGAGGATCTGGGGAGCGGGCGGTACTTCAACCAGACCGAGCCGGCCCGGGCCAACGATCAGGCGTACGACGAAGGGGCGAGGGCCAGGCTGCGGAGCTTGGCGGAGCGGCTAACGGGAGCCCGCTGAGCCGCGAGCCGTCCCTGTACCTGAGCGCCATCTGGCGCTTGCGGATCCCTCGCCGAGGATAGGATGTTGGCGCCTGAGGAGCACGGCGATGCATCCAATCATCCAGAGACTCAAAGAGCGAAAGCTCGTCCAGTGGGCCGTGGCCTATCTGGCCGGAGCCGGGGTCGTGTACGGCGCGTTCTCTGGCCCACTGAGCGTCTGGGGCGTCACCGAGCCTCAACTCAGGTTGATCCAGGTCGTCTTGGCGACGGGCTTCTTCATCACCGTGACTCTCGCGTGGTATCACGGAGAACGAGGGGAGCAGAACGCGTCCCCCGTAGAGGTCCTTCTGATCACGACGATCATCGTGTGCGGCGTTCTGGGTATGCGCGCCGTGCGATCGACCGAGGTCGTGAGCAGCGTCCCGCGAGCCGGTGACGCCGCCGTTTCCATTCCCGGCCAGCTCCTCGTCACACTCCCTCGCAACGAGACAGGGTTGGACGAACTCGACGCCTGGGGCGTCCTCGCGGCCGATGCGATCCACAGGTCGGTTACGCAGCACACGGAGATCCCCCTGGTGCCGGCGGAGGAGCTGAGACGGATCGTGCCTCGCGATGGCGGGGCGACGACACCCGCTATCGGTGATGCCATGGCCATGGCAGGAGCCGACTTCGCGTTGACCTCCTCCTACGTCCTTCTCGACGGAACGCTCCGGTTCAATGCCGAGGTGTTGTCGGCGGCCACGGGTGGCGTCATCCGCACCCTGTCGCCCGTGGTCATCTCCCTGGATTCACTGGATCAGGGGCTCGTTCAGTTGGAAGAAGCGATGGGCGTCGCGGCACTCATGCTGGAGTCGCACGACGGCTGGCCTCTCAGGCTGCTGAGCATGCCTCGCAGCACGGAAGCCGCTCGCCTCATGAGCCAGGCCCACGAAGCGATGTGTGAGTTTCGGCAGGAAGACGCGGTGAGCGCGGCGACGCGAGCTCTCGTCTTGGAGGAGGACTGGCCGTCTCCCTATTTGGTCCTTCGTCCCACCCTCTTCAACCTCGGAAGGCCTCAGGAATGGGAGTCCGAGTACGAAGAGAGGCTCCTCGAACTGCTGCCCAGGATGACCGAGTTCGAGCGGTACGACTGGGAGTACATGGAGGGTGCGACCACGGAGGATCGACTGCGTGGCGCCGTGGGCGGATTCAGACTCACTGGAGGTCTAGGACCCTTCAATGGAGGCTATGGCGTCGCATTCCGCGCCCTTCAGCTCAATTATCTCGACCTGGCCCGGGAGGGTATGGACGCGGTCGGCGCCGCCGTGGGACCGTGTGTGCTCACATGGCGCCCCCGCTGGGTCGTCGACGGCCAACTGTATCACCTCACCGGAGACTACGAGTCCGAACTGCAGACGCTGCGCGACGGACTGGATCGCTTCCCCACCGAGGTCATGCTGGTTCGAGACGAGATCGGTGCACTCGCGGCCCTGGCTCGGGTCGGCGACCTGGACGACCAGTTGAGCCGGCTCGAGGCACTCCCAGCACCTCCGGATTCCATCTGGAATGCCTTGCACGACGTAGGTCTCGAGCTGGCGATTCACGGTCACGACTCCGCGTCCGCGGTAGCGTTGGACCGGCTCGTCGATTGGGGTGAGACGCACGGGCTGTCACCGCTACGACGAGGCCACGCCCTCTACGACGCCGGGCGATTCGCTGAGGCGGAACCGGTCCTTTCGGAAGCATTGGAGGAGGAGGTGACGGGCCCGGCCCTCGGGCTGCTCGCCATGACGCTCGATCGACTGGACCGATCGGAGGAAGCCGACGCCCTCGTCGAGCGCCTCGAATCGGGGATCGGCGTCGCGTTCCACGGAGACCACGCTCCGGAGGAGTTCCCCGCGTCGAGGTGGCCCACCATCGTTGCCGCGAGCCGAGGCCAGACGGACCGGGCCGTCGCTTTGTTGCGAGAGGCGTTCAGGAACGGGCTGCGCTACTACGATCTGAATCAGATGCAGATACACATTCGGCCGGAGCTG
>CALJKZ010000456.1 GCA_937983085.1 uncultured Gemmatimonadales bacterium | reverse complement strand
CCTGGTCGAAGACCCGTACTCCGATGGCGGTCAGCGCGACCGCAAGGAGTCCGGCGGCGAGCCCGATTACGACTCCGTCAGCCAGTCGGAGCTGCGCGATCTGACCGGACTCGGCGCCCAGTGCGACGCGGGTGATGACCTCACCCTGTCTCGTGAACGCACGTTGCAAGAACAGACCGGAGAGGTTCACCGTCGAGACGGCGAACAGCAGAAGGCTACCAAAGAGGAGGGCGGCCAGTGGCTGCCCCACGCGGCCGATGACTCGATCCCTCATCGGGTCGGCGTTGAGCCGCCATCCACGTAGGGTTTCCGGATAGTCGGCGGCCAGAGACGTCGTCAGACGGTCGAGCTCTGCCTCGAGCGTGTTCAGATGGACGTCCTCACGGAGTGTGGCTGTGGCCCGGAATACGCGGTACGCCGCGGAAGAAAAGGCCGGTTGCCCAAGGACCGACTCGGCGGCCCCGATCGGGAACCAGACGTCGACCTGCTGGGTCGTCTCCGGGGCGAGCGAGCGCCTGGGTGGAAGGACCCCCACGATCGTGCGGGTCAGGCCGTTGATCGTCGCCGCGGTACCGATGACCGACGGCGCCTGACCGAAGTGCTCTTGCCAGGCTTCGTGACTGAGAATCACGGCTTCCTCGCCACCGCCACGAACGCCTTCATCCGCAGAGAAGGCCCGTCCCAGCTGGGGGTGGATGCCGAGGACTTCGAAGGTCTCAGGTGAGGCGATGCCCGACGTCAGGTGAACGGGGCCCGCCGGGGCGGAAAGCACGGCGTTCCAGGGAGCGCTCGTCACCGAGATCTGTCCCAGGGCGTCCGACCGGTTGCGGAGTTCGTCGACGATGACCAGCGAGACTGCCATGTCGGGGATCGCCAGTTCGTCGTTGGACCAGTAGAGGAAGGCCAGCCTGCCGTCGGGATCGTAGGGATTGGACCGCCAGAGTACCGCGTGCGCGGCGGTTCCCACTGCGATGGGGATCGAGCATAGCCCCCCGATGAGCAGGATCGATGCTGCGGAGAAGGCCGGTGTGCGAACCAGCCGTCGGAGGGCCATGATGATGAGTCGCATTGAAGGAGCCGCGAGTTGTGAACCACGTGTGAGCGGAGAAGGCAGTGCAGCCTGACGGAATTAACTATCTGGTTGATATTGCCGTCGTCAAGCGTCTTCGGCAACCCCCACCACCCCCTCGGGCGACCCGTCCTCCAGCGGGGCTCACACGAGCCCTTGGGCTGCGGCGTCCGAGGGGGCTCGGCCGATTCTATGACGCCTCGATCCAATCCCAACCGGCGGGTCCGGCCGAGATCCGGCCCACGGCGGGGAACGGGAAGTGGTTTCCGAACACGAGGGCATCGAGCGCAACCGCTGCACCGATCAGCTGGTGTCGAGAGCGCTCCGCGCGCGCCGGATCCATGTCGGTAGCGACCGACCATTCCGGGTATCTGACGCCCAGTGGATGCCCAAAGGCGTCACCGACCCAGAGTAACGTCTCAGCCCCTGAACTGATTCGCGCCCCGATGTGGCCGGGTGTGTGTCCCGGACACGGCCACGTCGTTACACCGAGTGCGATTTCGCACACGCCGCTCGTCAGGTGCAGCCGCGACTCGATCTTCGGCAGCACATCCCTCGCCAGCTCCGCCCACGCCGGTTCGATGGCGTCCAGGAACTCGTCTGATGTCCAGTGCGCCCACTCGTCCGTTCCGACGACGTGGCGAGCGTTCGGATACCGGACGCGACCCCGCTCATCGAGAAGGCCTCCGAGGTGATCGGGATGCGCGTGGCTGACGACGACCACGTCGATCGCGTGTGCGGGACAGTCGATCCGGGCGAGAGCCTCGGGCAGCTGCCCGAGGCCCGGATGCCATCGGCCGCCGGACCCTCCGTCGAGGAGGACGCGCTCATGCGCCTCGGTTTCGACCACCATCCCGGACAGCCCGGCGAGCAATGCCTCCGGGTCGAGCCCCTCCTCCGCGAGCACCGCGCTGCGCCGGCATCCATCAGCGTCGGCGAACATGACGGCCGCTGGGACCGTCAGCGGGGTGGGGGCGACGGCGTGGTTGCGCGGGGGAGGGAGCGGTGGCTCATTCGCGGTGGACCGGCTCCTCCGGCTGCGCCGGCGCGTCGTAGTAGAACCGCTCGCATGCAACCAGGCCGTCCCGCCAGCGGCGCGACGCGGCCTGTTGCACCTGGTGGGTCGATCCGTCCTTGAATCGAAGCCTCACGACCCACTCGCTGAGCGACACGTCGCCGCTCACCGCACTCGACACGAGGGTCGACTCCTCGACCTCTTCGACGTTGCCGAAGAAGCCCTTCTCCCGTTCGAGATTCTCCTTCTTGCCTCTCGTGGGCTCGTTGGAGTTCTCCTGCATGACGACCTCGTCATGGTAGAACCGATCAAACGCCTCGAGGAAGCGTCCCCGCACCAGCATGTCGTTGAGGGCTGCGTCCCGGGCCTGTGTAGTCCTGGCGTTGTTCACTGGATTCGCTCCTTGGTTGTCGGTTGGTGTCCTCGTGGGGAAGATGGCGGCGTGTTGTTGCTCGGTCAACAACCCTTGAGAAAATACCATACACATAATTAATTTGGGAATGACGACAGATCCTTCATGGCTCTCCTTGCTCCCGCCGGCGCTGGCGATCGGGCTGGCCGTCTGGACCAAACAGGTGTTCGTCTCCCTGGGCGGTGGTCTGTGGCTCGCGTGGACCCTGCTCGGAGGCGGGGACCCGCTTGTCGGGCTGGGATCCGCGGTGGACGCTTCGATCTCGGTCCTGGGCGCGCCCGGCGACGCCTACACGATCGTCTTCACGCTCGGCATCGGTGCCCTGATCGCGAGCATCGACCTTGCCGGGGCCGTGCCTGCGCTGGTGTCGGAGCTCGAACGACGCAGGTGGGTCGACTCGAGCCGGCGGGCCCAGTTCGTGGCGTTCGCGATGGGCGTGGTGATCTTCATCGAGTCGAATATCACGATTCTGGTGGCGGGGGCCGTCGGAAAGCCCCTCAGCGAGCGATACCGGTACGCGCCGGAGAAGCTAGCGTACATCATCGACTCCACGGCCGCGCCGATCTGCGTCCTCGTGCCGCTCAACGCATGGGGCGCCTACAACCTGGCGATTCTTCAGGGGCTCGGTGTCAACGATGCGCTCACGGTCCTTCTGAGGGCGACCGTTACGACCATCTGTCGGATGGACTTGGGACCGATGGCAGCGGCTGAAAGGAAGGCGGCCGAGGCGCCGGGGGCCCGCGAATGGGCCGACGCCCGCCGAGACGGTACCGACCGCGCATCCAGGGGGCACACTCCACCCTCGGCCCTGGAAGCGATTCTGCCCCTCGTCGTGATGGTCACCGCGGTGCCCATCGGACTCCTGGTCACAGGTGACGGCGACCCCCTGGCCGGATCGGGCTCGAAGAGCGTGATGTGGGGGGTCCTGTCCGGTCTCACGATGTCGTGGGGTCTCTCGTGGGCTCGAGGCAGAGCCACGATCGACACGCTGATCCGCTCGGGGATGGACGGCTCG
>CALJKZ010000455.1 GCA_937983085.1 uncultured Gemmatimonadales bacterium | reverse complement strand
GCTCGGATCGGAGCCGTCGGCGCGCTCGCGCTCGTCGTCGGTCTGGGACTCTTTTTCCTGCGCCAACTCGTCGAGTTCCGTGACCCCTTCTCGCCCTGGAGCGACGAAGCGTCACTTCTGCTGGGGACCGCCTGGGGGCGGACATGGGTCTGGGCGTCGGTCGGTGCGCTCGTCCTCCTCTGCATGTTCGCTATCGCGCGCCGGCACCCGGCAGGATGGTGGGGCGCGCTCCTTCTCGTGGCCGCGGTCGATGCGTTCCCCGCCCTGACCGGTCACGCCGCGGCTGCTGAGCGCTGGTCGGTGCTCTTCGTTGCGGCAGACACACTGCACGTGTTGGCCGCCGGTGCATGGATCGGCGGGCTGGCAACCGTACTCTGGTTGGAACGGTCGCACCGCCGTTCTCAGGCCGGCATGAGCCTCCTTCCGCAGCTCGTACCTGCGTTCTCTCCGGTCGCGGTGGCCGCGGTGGCGACTCTGGTCGCGACCGGAGCGCTGGCGAGCTGGGAGTTGCTCCCCTCCCCCGGCGCTTTCCTGACGTCGACGTGGGGGCGGCTGCTGCTCTTGAAACTCGTCGTCCTCGCTGGCGTGCTCGCACTAGGCGCCCGCAACTTCCGGGTGCTCACGCCGCGGCTGGGATCCAGCGAGGGCAACACCGCGATGCGCAGATCCGCTGCCCTCGAGCTCGCCGTCGCTCAAGTCGTGCTGATCGTGACGGCACTCCTGGTGCGGACCTCGCCGATGTAGCCACACAATCCAGAAGTCTCCCCCTTGTCGGAGTCCGATGATGAAGATCTCCCCACGAACGTTCTCCCTCGTGCTCACGATCGCGGCGCTGGGAGGCATCCTGGTCGGGGCAACCTGGCCGAGCGACTCTCCGTTCCACGAGCGCAAGGAGGTCGCCGGCCTGGCCGTGGTCTTCGGCGCCGAGCCGGAACCGGCGCTGACCGATGAGATCCAGATGCTGGTATGGCGCGTCAGCACCCTCTCGGATCGAGTCGCCTACGACCAGATGACCGACGCAGAAGTCACGGTCTCCTTCGGCGGTGAAACGTTCGGACCCTTCGAGGTCCGGCCGGTCCGGGGCACACCCGGACAGTATCAGACCCGACATATCTTCACCGAGGTGGGCGAGTACGGCTCCGTGCTCAGCTTCCGCAAGGGAGAGGAGTCCGAGACCCACTCCGTCGACTTCGCCTTCCGGATCGGCGACCGTGCCGACATGGAGATCCCGCGGCGCAGGGGTGGTCGATGAGGCGGCCCGCTCCGACGAGGCGTGGGCTTCTGGCCCGCGCCTCGCTCCTCTCCATGACCCTCGCGCTCGTGGTCGCCGCACCGCTCGCGTCGCACGACTTCTGGCTGATCCCCGACGCGTTCCGCATCGCCTCCGGAGATCGGCTGGAGGTCAGCGGTCAAACGAGCAGCTCCTTTCCGACCACGCTCAGCGCGGTGACGGTCGACCGCGTCGCCGAGGCACGGCTGGTGACCGCGACCGGATCGGAGCCTACCGAGGACCTCTCCACAAGGGGGAACTCCTTGCGACTCGCGCATCGGCCCTCGACGCCGGGCCAGGCACTCGTGGCCGTGAGGATTCACCCCCGATCGATTCCCGAGTCGCCGGAGAGCTTCCGGAACTACCTCACGCTCGAAGGTGCCCCCGAGGCGCTGGAGCGGTACGAGCGGGAGGGACTCATGCCTACGGACAGCATCGTGCGTCGGTACGCGAAGTACGCCAAGACGCTGGTGCATGTCGGCTCCGGGGGTAGCACCGCCTACGACCGGCACCTGGGCCATCCGCTCGAGTTCGTCCCCCTGGACGACCCCGAGGCGGTGGGCGCCGGAGGCATCCTTCGCTTCAGGCTGCTCCTGCTCGGGGAGCCCATCGCGGGAGCACGAGGCCACGCCAGCGCGGCCGCTCACCGCGACGCGGAGCACGAGTCGGGGCACGCGACGTGGGGGACCGACCGCAGTGGGGAGATCGGCGTCGAGGTGACGACGCCCGGCATCTGGAACGTCCGGGCGCTCTACATCCTGCCGGCGCCCGCTGGGTCGGGAGCGGACTGGGACGTCCATTGGGCCACGTTCGTGTGGGAGGTCGCCGGCGACGGCTAGCGCGCTCGAAGGTTGAAAGAATGAAGCGTGCTTCATCCTCGCTTCATGATCGTTTCATCGGGCTCCCCGGATCTTCTGTCGTCACGGGACGAACGCCACTGCCCAGCGCTCGCCTCCGTAAGCGACCCCCTAATCTGGATCGCATCCGATGAGAATCTTCCGGGCAGTGGCCACCGCGGGACTCGTCGTCCTGACGCTGATGCCTGCCTCAGTCCAGGCTCAGAACCGAAGCATATTCGTCGTCGGTGGATACGGGACGACGACGTTCGAGGCCAACGCCAGCAACGTCTACCGAAACGACTTCGGCGCCTCGGTGTCCCCCGTCATCCTCTACACCATGGGTCGGGACGTGGTGTTCGAGACCGAGCTCGAATTCGGGATGAACGGAGCCAACACGACGACGACGCTCGAGTACGCCCAGATCGATTACCTGGGCTTCGAGCGGGTCCAGCTGATCGCGGGGAAGTTCCTCGTGCCATTCGGTGTGTTCGGTGAACGGATCCACCCGTCGTGGATCAACAAGCTTCCGACCGGACCGGTGGTCTACGGCCACGCGCATGGTGGCGTGGCGGAGACCGGCCTCCTCCCCGTCCTGTCCGACGCGGGCGTCATGATGAGGTGGGCGCAGCCCTTCAGTGGGAAGCTGCGGCTCGACTTCTCCGCATACGTGACCCAGGGGCCTCAACTGGGCGGCGAAGACGACCACGACGAGGAGGAGGGGGCGGGTTTGGAGGACCCGATGCCCTTCTCGGCCCTCGAGGATGGGCCGGCCCCGGCCGTCGCGTTCGGCACGGGATTCGGGGACAACAACAACACGAAGATGGTCGGCGCCAGACTCGGGCTCCTCTCCGGTGGCTCCGCCGGCATCTACGTGTCCGGCTTCACCGGAAAGTACGACGAGGAGGACGACCTCTCCTTCACCGCGGGCGGGCTGTCCGTCGAGTGGCGAGTCGCCGGCCTCGAGCTCCGTGGGGAGGGCGTTCTGACCCGCCAGAAGTTCATGGACGAGGTCGAGGCGACGACGGAGACGCTCAACCGCAGCGGCTTCTACCTCCAGGGCTCGAAGCGGCTCGATCGATTCGAGCCCGTGGTCCGCTGGGGCATGCTCGCCGACGGCACCGTCGACGGGACGACCACGATCGAGGGGTACAACGAGGTCGCGCTGGGACTCAACTTCTGGATGCGCCCGACGATCCCGCTGAAAATCGCGTACGAATTCCACGAAGGCCTGGACGACCGGATGTACGTCCAGTGGGCCTACGGCTTCTGAGGTGTCGACCATGAGACAGGCTATTCCCCTGATGCTCGCGGCCACGCTGGTCGCGGTGGCCCCGGACTCACTCTTCGCGCAGGCACCGGATCCGGTCCTGCTGGGCGAGGGCGCAACGGTGTACGCTGACTTCTGTGCCAGCTGCCACAACGCGCGGGCCAGCTCCGAGCGAACCGATCTCGAATGGGTGGCGATCGTGCTGCACATGCGCGCCCGTGCGAACCTGACGAAGCGCGAGGCAGCGGCCGTGTTGACCTTCCTGCAGGCCACGAACCTCCCGGAGGGCTCGGCCTCCGCCGCCGGACGGCTCGACCGCGATGAGGTCGACCCGACGCGGACGGTGATTCCGGCTGAGCTCCGGTCCATCTTGTCGGAAAACGCCATCAACGGGGCTGCCGGCAGCCCCTCCCCGGCACCGACGAAGCTCGGGGATGGCCGATGACGACCTGGCGCCCCCTCACGACCGTCCTCGCCCTCTGCGGGCTCGTCACCGCCCAGTCGGCAATCGGCATCGAAGCTCAGGAGAGCGTCGCCGACGAGCGTACGATCAGCGAGGGGAAAGCGCTCTATGCCTCGGTCGGTCTCTGCTTCGCCTGCCACGGTCCGACGGGCCAGGGCGTGCCCGGGGCCGGACCGAACCTGTCCGACGGCGACTGGCTGCACTCCGATGGCTCCCTCGACGGTATCTTCACCCGCATCCTCACCGGGGTGTCGCCGAGCGAAAGCAAGTCGGGCGTCATCATGCCGCCGAAGGGCGGAAGTGCCATTACCGAGGAGCAGGCCCGATCCATCGCGGCCTACGTCTGGTCGTTGCAGCGAAGAACGTTCTGAGGTTCAGGGCCGACGCGACTGCGTCCAACGATCACGAGGGAGCTCCTCGGGTCGACGTCTCCTCGCCAGCCCGGGGCTGGCATCCACCGCCTCACGGAGTCCGAAACCGGTACTCCGCGGTCACCTCGAAGTGATCGTCGGCGCGGAACCAGGACAAGGGGTCGGACTCGGCGCTTCCGTCGTACAGGCGCACCGCTGTCTCCAGCCGCAGGCGCTCTCCTAGCCGCGTTCCGGCCTCCGCGACGGCGTAGTGCCCGTCCGAACCGAGGTCGGCCAGGAATCCGGCGACGATCTCACTCCCCCCCCGATCGTTCAGGACGACGCGCGCACCGGCGAAGACATCGTCGTCGAACCAAGTGAGGGTTCGATCGTCCCGACCGTCGTGACTGTATTCGCCGAGCAACGCCACGTCCATGCGGCCGCCTCCGACTCCGAAGAGGATCCGCTCGAACCCTCCGGTGAACGCCGCATACGTGGAGCCCTGGCCACCTCGGACGATCCCCTCGGCCTTCCAGAGCCAGGCCTCCGCCGTCCACTACACCTCGAGCCCGGCATGACGGATGAGATCATAGCGCGGGACCAGGACCGGAGCTTCGGGCGGGCCCGCGAGGAAGTATTGGGGCTCGCGGCCGGTCCCGACGAAGGCACTGACGGCCCACTCGAACGGCCCGGCGTAAGCGGACCAGCGCGCCGCGACATCGGGATGCCAGCGCCCCCACCGACTCTCGTAGGTGGCGGCTTCGCGGTCCACCGGAAAGGACACCCCCGGGCGGG
>CALJKZ010000454.1 GCA_937983085.1 uncultured Gemmatimonadales bacterium | reverse complement strand
GGCGGGGACGCAGAAGGCGGCGAAACAAGAACAAGAACCGAGGCGGCCCCTCCGAGGCCGAGCTCATGGCCAACCTGCCCGACGATCCCGAGGAACTCCTCGAGATGGCGCGGCCCCTCGGACTCCTCGAAGTCCTCGGCAGCGGTTCGGGATTCATCCGGCGGCGCGAATCCAACTACGCCCCCGGCGACGACGACATCTACGTGAACGCCCGGCTCATCTCCAAGTACGGACTGCGCACCGGCGACGAACTCATGGGCATCGTCGCCGAGGAGTCACGGCCCGGAAAGAGCCCGCCGCTGGCCTACCTGGCGCGGGTCAACGATCACCCCCCGGAGGACGCGCAGCGCCGTCCCGACTTCAACCGACTGAGCGCGGTCCATCCCGACGAGCAGCTCAAGCTCGAGTGCGGCCGCACCTGGCGCGGAGAGCCCGAGTTCACCAACCGGGTCATCGACCTCTTCTGCCCCTTCGGCAAGGGCCAGCGGGCCATGATCGTCGCTCCTGCCAAGGCGGGAAAGACGATGGTCATGCAGGCCGTCGCCCAGGGCATCGTGACCAACCACCCCGAGTGCCATCTCATGATCCTCCTGGTGGACGAGCGTCCCGAAGAGGTCACCGAGATGGAGCAGTGCGGGTTCGGGGAAGTGATTTCGTCGACGTTCGATCGACCGGCGGACCGCCACGTCCAGGTGGCGGAGATGACGCTCGAGCGGGCCCGGCGCCGGGTGGAGCAGGGTGAGGACGTCGTCATCATCCTGGACTCCATCACCCGGATGGCTCGCGCCTACAACACCGTCCAGTCGGGGAGCGGCCGGACCATGTCCGGCGGCCTCGATTCGAACGCGTTGGAGAAGCCCAAGCGGTTCCTGGGCAGCGCGCGGAAGATCGCGGCGGACCAGGGAGGCGGATCCCTCACCATCATCGCCACGGCGCTGGTGGACACCGGGTCGCGCATGGACCAGGTCATCTTCGAGGAGTTCAAGGGCACCGGAAACAGTGAACTGGTGCTGTCTCGGGAGCTCGCCGACCGGCGGATCTACCCCGCCATCGATCTCACGGCCTCGGCCACCCGGAAAGAGGAGCTTCTCCTCGACGACGACCAGCTCTGGGTGTCCCACGCCATGCGGAGGCAGCTGTCGGGCATGGGAACGTCCGAAGCAATGATGGATCTGCTGGGCGCCATGAAGAAGACCTCCACGAATCGCGACCTCATCGAGTGGGCTCGGGCGAAGACCTGAGGCGCCCGCCGGGCCGCTAGCGCCCGGTGGCGACCTCGGCCAGGCGGTCGAGGCTCTTCCCCATCTCGGTGCCCTGGGCGCGATCCATGGACAGGGCCCAGTAGCCCATGAGGGGGTTGTTGCCAAGGTCCCCCTCTTCCCGCCACACGACCCGTGTGGACCCACCTACATCCATGAGCGTGACCGTCCCCGCGGTGCGCAGCATGCCGCCGGCCACGCCCTCGACCTCCACGGCGTAGGCGACGGTACGAGGGCCCTCGTCGGCGCCTCCCCCGTCCACGCCCTCGATACGGAACGTGCCCGACCCGAACTCGCGGTCGACCCACGTCATGGCAGACCCGGGACCGCGGGACGGACCGGGTGCGGGGGCCACCGAGTCGGGCCACGGGGTCCATCGGCGCCACCCTTCCGGCGAGTCCAGGAGGGACTGCACCGTGTCGAGGGGTGCGTCGATGGTGGTTTCCGCCGTGGCCGCCCACGTGCCGGGAAGGAAGAACCCTACCGCCAGGAAGGCTACCAGCACGAAGGCGCCGCCCCCCAGAACCAGCGTGCCCGGGCCGAACGCGCCGCGGATCACGACGTCCCCTCCAGCTCGCGAAGTACGTCGGAGAGGTAGGGCCATACCGTTCGGGCCACCACCTCGTGTCCCGCCTCGGTGGGATGGATCCGGTCTTCCTGGTTCAGCTCGGGGACTCCGGCAACACCGTCGAGGAGGAAAGGGACGAGGGTCACCTGGTGGCCCTCCGCCACGTCGCGGAAGACCTGTCGGAAGGACTCGGTATACCGCACCCCCAGGTTGGGCGGGGCTTCCATCCCTGCCAAGACGATCTCGGCGTCGGGGTAGCGGGTGCGTGTGCCCTCGATGATCCGCACCAGGTTCGAGCGCATGGCCTCGGGGTCCTGCCCCCGGAGCCCGTCGTTGGCGCCCAGCTCCAGGAAAAGCACGTCCAGGGAGTCGCGTAGCACCCAGTCGAGGCGGCGTAGCCCACCGGCGCTCGTCTCCCCGGAGACCCCCGCGTTCACGGCCTCCATGGGAAGGCCGGCCGAGTCGGCCAGCGCGTCGAGGACGTCCACGTAGTCCTTCTCGCTTCCCTCGAGGCCCAACCCGGCCGTGAGGCTTGTCCCGAGAAAGACGACCCGGGGCCCGAGGGATGAGGGAACCCTCGTCGGAGAAGGGACCACCATGGTGGAGTCCGGCCGCCCATCGGCATCGGCGGACGGAGAATCCGAGACGGCCGAGCAGGCCGCCAGGGCGAGACAGGCGAGTAGGGAGATAGCGGGCTTCATGATGATCCGGGCCGAAGGGCTGGACAAAAACTACACCAGCGGGGGCAGACCTCTACCCGTGCTCCGATCTCTGGACCTGGAGATCGAGGCGCGGGCCTTCGTGTCCATCGTGGGTCCGTCGGGGAGCGGAAAGACGACGCTCCTCGGACTCCTGGCAGGTCTCGACGAGCCCAGTGGCGGACGCGTGTACCTCGACGGCCACGACATCTTCGCCATGACGGAGGACGAGCGCGCCGAGTTCCGCGGCCAGCGGGTGGGCTTCGTGTTCCAAACCTTCCACCTCCTCCCGACCCTCACGGCCGTGGAGAACGTTCTCGTGCCGCTGGAACTCCGCGGCGTCGACGGCGACGTGCGGCCCCGCGCCGAAGCTCTCCTGGCCCGTGTGGGTCTCGGAGACCGCCTGGACCACTATCCCGCCCAACTCTCCGGGGGAGAGCAACAGCGCGTGGCGTTGGCACGGGCTTTCGCCAACAAGCCCCGCATCCTCTTCGCCGACGAGCCCACCGGCAACCTCGATCGGGACACCGGGGACACCATCGTGGGCATGCTCGAGGAGTTGAACCGGGAGGAGGAGACCACCCTCGTCCTGGTGACCCACGACCGCGAACTGGCCGAACGGGCGCACCGGGTCATCGCGTTGGACGATGGGCGGATCGGCGAGGACCGGCCCGGTCGCGGCCCGTCGGTCCTCGTGGCCGCCGGCGGCTGAGGCTCCGCGCGTGCGCTCCCCCCTTCGTGCCCGGTTCGCTCTGAGGCTGGCGGTCCGGGAAAGTCGCCATGGATTGCGGCGCGTGGGCGTCTACATGGCGTCCATCACGCTGGGGGTGGCGGCGCTGGTGTCCATCCATTCGTTCCGTGACGACTTCGCCCGCTCGATCCAGGAGGAGGCCGACGTCCTCATGGGCGCCAACGCCCGCCTCGAGGACGACGTACCCTTTCCACCGGACGTCGAGGCGGTCCTGGACTCTCTGCGCGCGGCGGACGTCCCCGTGGCCCGGGTCACCACGGCCTCGACCATGGTCTACGCTCCGAGATCGGAGGTCGTGCGGCTTTTCCAGGTGAGGTCGCTGGAAGTGGGATACCCTTTCTACGGCGAAGTCCGAACCGAACCGGAGGGGCGCTGGGGAGCGCATCTGGAACCCGGTCGCGTTCTGGTGGACCCGGCCGTCCTGAGTCAGATGGCCGTAGACGTGGGGGACACCCTCGTCATCGGGCGGGAGCGGCTGGAGATTGCCGCCACCGTCGATGATCTTCCCACCGACGTCGCGTACCAGACGGCCATCGGGCCCCGCATCCACGTGTCGCCGGCCACCATGGAGCGAGCCGAGCTCCTCGGCTTCGGCAGTCTGGCGCGCTACGAGGCCTACCTGGCCATTCCAGACGTCGGCGAGCGGCGGGAGCTCCGGGAGACCCACGAGGAGACCTTCCGTGCAGCCGGCGTCCGCTACCGCCTGGCCGAGGAGCAGGCGAGAAGTCTCTCCAACGGGGTGCGGTTCCTCGGCCGCTTCCTGGGGTCGGTGGGCGTCGGCGCTCGGCTCCTGGGCGGGGTCGGGGTGGCTGCCGCGATCCACGTGTACATCCGCGAGAAGCGGCCGGGCATCGCGGTCCTGCGGTGCATCGGAGCGGGCCAGAGCACGGCCTTCCTGGCCTACCTCATCCAGGCAGCGTGGCTCGGCCTTCTCGGCGCAGGGGCGGGCGCCGTGCTCGGGGTGGGCCTCCAGGAGATCATGCCGGTGGTCCTGTCGGACATCCTCCCGGTGGAGGTCGAAACCCGTCTGTCGCCCATCTCCATTGCCGCGGGGTTGGGGATCGGCGTCTGGGTGGCGGTCGTCTTCGCGCTGATCCCGCTGCTCCAGGTGAGGGACGTTCCACCTCTGGCCGCGCTTCGAAGCGACTTCGAGCCTCCACGGCGGCGGCTGGACATCCCCCGCATCGTGGCGTACGCGCTCATGGTGGCCAGCGTGGTCGCCCTCTGTGTCCTCGAGGCGCCCGACGAGGAGGTCGGCGTCGCCTTCGCCGTGGCCCTCGCCACGGCCACGGCCCTCATCGCCGGGGTGGGGTGGGGGCTGGCGCGTTTCACCCGCCGCTTCTTCCCCAGGCGGGCGTCGTACCCCGTCCGGCAGGGGGTTTCGAACCTTTTTCGGCCTCAGAACCAGACGATCTCGGTGACGCTCGCTCTCGGCCTCGGGGCCTTCGTCATCGGCACCATCGTTCAGGTCGAGTCGAGCCTGCGCGACGACCTGACGGTGTCGTTCGGCGCGGGGCAACCCAACGTCCTCTTCTTCGACATCCAGACCGATCAGATCGATCCACTCCTGGATCTGCTGCCGGCGGACGCACGGGCCGCCGCCGAGGTCTCCCCGCTGGTGACCTCGAGGATCGCGTCCATCAACGGGCGAACGCCGGAGGAACTGCGGGCCATCGAGGACCGGGCGGAACGGCCGGAGGGGTGGGCCCTCCGACGGGAGTACAGGAACACCTACCGCGAGGATCTGGGGGGCGCGGAAACCGTCGTCGCCGGGCGGTGGTGGGACGGGACGCCGGGCGTCGACGACGACACGACCGTGGATGCCGGTGGCCTGGCACGGGTGTCGCTGGAGGACGACATCGCTCGTGATCTTCGCGTCGGCCTCGGCGACACCATCACGTGGAATGTCGCGGGCATGGAGGTCCCGTCGGTGGTCACGAGCCTACGTACCGTGGAATGGGACCGGCTGGAGCCCAACTTCTTCGCCATCCTGGAGCCGGGCGTCCTCGAAGCGGCTCCTCAGAGCATCCTGATGGTGACCCGCATTCCCGACGCCGACGAACGGGCCCGGGTCCAGCGCTCCCTCGTAGGCGCCTTTCCCAACGTCTCGGCGCTGGACTTCTCGCGGGTGCAGGAGGCCATCGACTCGGTGCTGTCGCGCGTCCGGCAGGCGGTGGCCGTTCTGGGCGGATTCAGCGCCCTGGCGGGCATCATCGTGCTCATCGGGGCCCTCGCCACCTCCAGCGCCCAGCGCCTCCGCGAGGGTGCCCTCCTGAAGACCCTGGGAGCTCGGCGACGACAGGTGCTCACCGTTCTGTTCTCGGAGTACCTGGCGCTGGGCTCCCTGGCCACGGCCAGCGGACTGCTTCTCGCCGTGGTGGCCGCGGCCTTGCTGGTGCCCAACCTCTTCGAGATCGAGTACACGCTTCGTGTCGCGCCCCTGCTGCTCATCTGGCTGGTGGTGGTGACCCTGACGGTGGTCACGGGCCTGGCGGGTTCCAGGGAGCTGCTGCGCCGTCCCCCCCTTCCGGTGCTGCGGGAGGCGCCCGAGTAGATCGGGGCTGCTGCTACGGGAGGCGCCCGAGTAGATCGGGGCTGCCGAACCCCGTCCAGGCCCCGCGAGCTACGGCACTTCGCTGCCCGCCCTTCTACTCCCCCGGTACATCCAGGGCCTCGTCCGGCACCCGAAGGGCGGGCTCGTGGTTGCACCCTTCACAAGGCAGCGGATGGGGCTGCTTCAGTCGCCCCTTCTTGGCCGCGAGTTCGTCGCCGCACTTGGGGCACTGACCCTCTACGGAGACCAGCGTAAACCGCTCGACATAGCGACGTCTGGCGAGGACGCCACCCGCCGTGAGGGCGCCGAGAAACCAGACGGCGTGGGGAGGGAAGACCGCCACGAAGGGCGCGATGACGACGAAGACCGCGAACGTCCTTGCCGCCCCGCCGACCCGCCAGGCGCGACTGCGAGGGATGATGGTGGCTTTCACCGGCCGATCGTCGAACCCGAAGAGGGTCGCGCGGGCATCGACGGTCATCGCCCCGTCCTCGCCGGGACCGGTCACGTCACCCTCGGGCGGCGAAGTCCCTCAGTCGCTCGCCGGCTTCCCTGAGGGTCTCGATCTGCTTGCAGAAGACGAAGCGGGCGAGGGAGTGGCCACGTGACGGTTCGCTGAAGAACGACGCGCCCGGCACCGGCGCCACGCCACCCTCGGCGGTGAGCCGCTTCCCGAAGGTCATGGAGTCTTCGTCGCTCAACTCGCTGAAGTCCGCGAGGACGTAGTACGCGCCTTGGGGGAAGTGGCAGCGAAAGCCCGCCTCCTGCAGGGCGGTCACCAGGACATCACCGCGCTCCTTGTACGTCGCGACCATGTCCGAGTAGTACTCCGGCCCGAGCTCGTTCATGCCCACGGCGCACGCCTCCTGGAGGGGTGCGGGGGCGCCCACCGTGAGGAAATCGTGGACCTTTCGGATGGCCACCGTGAGCTCCGGGGGCGCGATGATGGTGCCGATGCGCCAGCCGGTGACGCTGCACGTCTTGGAGAGGCCGGAAATGGTGACGGTCCGGTCGCGCATCCCGTCGAAGGTCGCCAGGAGGTAATGCTCTCCCTCGTAGTAGATGTGCTCGTAGATCTCGTCGGTGATGGCGAGGATGTCGTGCTTCAGGCAGACGTCGGCGATGGCCTGCATTTCGGAGCGATCGAAGACCCGGCCCGTGGGGTTGTTGGGCGTGTTGATGACGATGGCGCGGGTCTTGGGGGTGACGAGTTCCTCCAGGGCCTCCTTGTGGAGTCGGTAGTCGGGCGACTCCAGGGTCAGGAAGACGGGCTTGGCCTCGCAGAGAATGGCGTCGGGCCCGTAGTTTTCGTAGAACGGTTCCATGACGATGACCTCCTCGCCGGGGTCCACCACGGCGAGCATCACCGCGGCCATCGCTTCGGTGCCTCCACACGTGACCGTGATCTCACGCTCGGTGTCCACCTCCATGCCGTAGTGCTTCCGGTACTTGCGGGCGAGGGCGTGACGGAGGCTCGGCGCTCCCCACGTGATGGCGTACTGGTTCACGTCGCGGTGGATCGCTTCGCACGCGGCCTCCTTCAACAGGTCCGGGGCGGGGAAGTCCGGAAACCCCTGGGCCAGGTTCACCGCGTCGTGCTCCCGGGCCACGCGAGTCATTTCCCGGATGACCGACTCGGTGAAGGAGTGGGTCCGTCGTGCGGTGCGGGTGAGGCGATTCGTCATCGGGAGATCGTTCGAGGATGGCAGCGAGGTCGGCGCACCCTGCGCGCCGGGCAGCGAAACAGGATGTCCAGACCTGTTCGGGAGAGCAACCGGTGCCGCGGGCCGGTTGGGCGCCGGGGGACCGTGCGATAGCATTCGGAGATCGCGGACGCGAGGGTCGGTGCCTAGAACCCCGGCTCGCGCCCCCGGTACGTCTTCGACACCCCTCTGAGCCCCTGTTTCGAGGAGATCGGCTCCGACGTGACCTCTGCTCAACGCCCCGTCCTCGTCGCACTGGTCGCGACTCTCGGCATCGTCGCCGGCATCCCCGGTGGGACCGTGAACGCCCAGGAGAGCCCGCTGGTCCTCGAGGTCCAAGGAGGTGCGGCGGTTCCCCTGGGCGACTTCGCCGACGGTACGGATCCCGGCTACGGGACGACGTCGGGGCCCACCCTGGCCTTCACCTTCGTCCTGCCCGGCGACGGTTGGCGGGCCTTGTACGCCGGCTTTGCCCAGCACCGCTTCGGTTGCCAGGCCGCGGGCTGCGACGCCGAGGGCCGCTACGTGGCCACCGGGTTCAACGTCGGGGTGCGGATCGTGCCTGTGAATCACGGGCCGGTGATCCCGTGGGTGCGCCTGGGTGCCGTCACCACACGGGTGGAGACGGATGATCTGGCGGCCTCCCCCTCGTCTTCTGCGTACGCCGGCGTGTCCGACCTCGGGTTCGGGGGCGAGGCGGGGGTGGGCGTTCTGGTGCGCCTCGGGAGGTCCATCGGGTGGAGCGCCACCGGTCTCTACACCCTCGTGAACACCGACCTGCCCGGCGGGTCGACGCTTTCCATGCGCTATGTCGCGGCCCAGACGGGCTTCAGCCTTCTCTTCTGATCAGGACCGGAGTTCCCATGTCCTCGCCCCCCTCCCGCCTCCCGGGCCCCACCAGCCTACTTCTCACCCTCCTGATGGCCGTGGTCGCCGCAGCCGCGGGTGACCTCATCGCGCAGGATTCCCGGCAGGGCCCGTACGAGGAGATGGCCGCCCGAAGCATCGGCCCCGCCGGAATGAGCGGACGGGTTTCGGACGTCGATGTGGTCCTGGCTGATCGCACCGTGATCTATGTCGGGGCCGCTACGGGCGGGGTGTTCAAGTCCTCGGACGGCGGCCTCACCTGGGATCCGATTCTCGACGGTGAGTCCGCCCTCGGCGTGGGCAGCGTGGCGGTCTTCCAGCCCAACCCGGACATCGTCTGGGTCGGTACGGGAGAAGGGAATCCACGAAACAGCGCCGGAGTTGGACGCGGCCTCTTCAAGTCCACGGACGGCGGAGAGACGTGGGCTCACATGGGCTTCGAGGCGTCGGAGCGCATCCACCGGGTCATCACCCATCCCACCGATCCCGATCGGGTCTACGTAGGCGTCATGGGGCCAGCCTGGTCGCACGGCGAGGAGCGGGGCGTGTATCGCACCACGGACGGGGGCGACACCTGGGAGCGTGTCCTCTGGCGCAATCCACGCACGGGGATCGGCGACCTGGTCATGGATCCGACGAATCCCGACAAGCTCTTCGCAGCCATGTGGGAGTTTCGGCGCGAACCGTGGTTCCTGACCTCGGGTGGACCGGGGTCGGGGCTCTTCGTGACCCGCGACGGCGGCGACAGCTGGACGGAACTGACCGCCGCGGACGGTCTGCCGTCGGGTGAGTTGGGCAGGATCGGCGTCGGGATCGCCGCGTCGGACCCCGACGTCGTGTACGCCCTCGTGGAGGCGGAGCGCTCCGAGCTCATCCGCTCCGAAGACGGCGGCTCGACCTGGCGGACCATCAACGACGATCCGGGGATCGTGCCAAGACCGTTCTACTACGCCGACCTGCGTGTCGACCCGAAGAACGAGAACCGGATCTACTCGCTGCACAGCGCGGTGCAGGTCAGCGAGGATCAGGGACGGACGTGGACCACGGTGGTGCCGTCGGCCATCATCCACGGCGACATCCACGAGCTCTGGATCGATCCCGACGACCCTCGTCGCATGATCCTCGGCGAGGACGGCGGGATCGCCTTCACGTACGATCGTGGGGACAACTGGCGGTTCGTGGAGAATCTCCCGCTGGCCCAGTTCTACCACATCGACGTCGACAGCCTGATGCCCTTCAACATCTACGGGGGGCTCCAGGACAACGGGTCGTGGTTCGGCCCGTCGACGGTGTGGGAGAACAAGGGCATCCTCAACGCCCATTGGTATCGAGTGGGCGGAGGCGACGGCTTCAGCGTCATGCCCGACCGGTCGGATCCGGAGCGGTACGGCTACTCCATGTCGCAGGGCGGCAACCTCCAACATTTCGACAAGCGAACGGGGGCGCGGCGCAGCATCCGGCCGGTCCACCCCCAAGGCGTCCCCCTCCGCTTCAACTGGAACGCGGGACTCACCTGGGACCCCCACGAGGCGGGCACCATCTATCTAGGGAGCCAGTTCGTGCACCGGAGCCGCGACCAGGGCCGCACGTGGGAGATCATCTCCCCGGACCTGACCACCAACGACCCGGCCAAGCAGCGGGCCGACGAGAGCGGGGGGCTCACGGTGGACGCCTCGGGCGCCGAGATGCACACCACGATCCTGTCCATCCAGGTCAGTCACCTCGATGGCGACGTGATCTGGGTGGGAACCGACGACGGGAACGTTCAGGTAACGCGAGACGGAGGCGTCAGCTGGACCAACGTCCGCTCCAACGTGCCCGGGCTGCCGGAGGGCATATGGATCCCCGACGTCCAGCCCTCCAAACACGCGGCGGGTCGGGCGTATCTGGTGGCCGAGGACCACCGTCGGGGCGACTGGACGCCCTTCGTCTGGGTCACCGAAGACTACGGCGCCAGCTGGCGCTCCCTGGCGAGCCCCGCGATCGACGGCTTCGTCCACGCCATCGACGAAGATCCCGTCACCCCCGGGCTCCTCGTGTTGGGTACCGAATTCGGGCTCCGGGTGAGTACCGACCGGGGGGCGAATTGGTCGACCTTCGCTGCCGGCGTGCCGGCCGTGCCCATCCGTGACCTGATCATCCACCCCCGGGACGGCGATCTGGTTCTGGGTACTCACGGTCGGGCGTTGCTCGTCGTCGACGACATCCGTCCCCTTCGCGAACTCGCGGCGAATGCCGGCATCCGGACGTCCGATGTCCACGCCTTCGAGCCGCCACCCGCGTTGGCGGTGACCGTCGCCGAAGCCATCGGCTACCGGTCCACGGGGATGGCGATGCAACAGGGAGAGACCCGACCCGTCGGCGCGCTGCTCAGCTATTGGGCCGGTCGACCGGGGGGGGCGCGCATCGAGGTCCGCGATGCCCAGGGGACGCTGGTGTGGTCCGCACCCGATGGAGCCCGTGAGGGAATCAATCGAACGGTCTGGAATCTCCGGTACGGGGGTGACGCCGACGAGAATCTCCCCCGGCAGGCGATGGTCGCTCCGGGTCGGTACGAGGTCACCGTGGCCCTGGACGGTGCCTCGTCCACCACGTCCCTCGACGTCGTGCCGGACCCCCGGGATCCGGTGTCTCTCGCCGACCACCGAGCGAAGGTGGCGGCGCTTTCGGAGATGAATGCCGTGCAGGGGCGGGTACAGGAGGCCCGACGACAACTCGACGAGGTCCGGCGGGGCGTGGAGTTCGTCCTCGAGACCCTCGACCAGGACGACGACGGCCTTCGGGAGCAGGGGCGCCGTCTCCAGCAGCGCCTGGACGGTCTGGTGCGCGAGCACTTCACGGGTCCCGAGTGCCAGGGGATGTGTCGCGGAGATGTCACGATCCAGTACGTCGGGGCTCCGCTCGGTCGGATCGCCGGAGAGGACGGCGCCCCGTCGGCCAATACGCGCATCATGATGGAGCAGGCCAGGGAAGCCGCCGATACCATCGTGGCCGACATCCACGCCCTTCTCGCCACCGAGGTCGAGGCGTACCGGACGGCCCTCCTGGCGGCGGGCTACACGCCCTTCGGAGGTGGACGATGAGGGGCGTGGTGCTGGCGGCGGCACTCCTCCTGGGTACGCTCCCCCTCAGCGCGCAGGAGCGCCCCCTCCGGATCTTCATCTCCGTCGATATGGAGGGCATCGGCGGAATCGGCACCGGCGCCATGGCCTCGTCGGGCGGGAAGGACTACGCCACGGGTAGGGAGTTGCTCACCGCCGAGGTGAACACGGTGGTGGATGCGATCTTCGCCTACGACCCGACGGCGGAGATCCTGGTGAACGACTCCCACGGAGACCACCAGAACGTGCTTCACACACGTCTCGATCCGCGGACCACCTACATCCAGGGGTCCATCAAGCCGCTGGGCATGGTCCAGGGCCTCGACGAGACCTTCCACGGCGTCGTGTTCATCGGCTACCACGCCATGGCCGGCGACCCCGACGGCTTCCTGGCCCACACCGGGAGCGGCTCCGTGAAGGGGCTCTGGCTCAACGGCGTGGAAGTGGGGGAGGGGGGCATGAATGCGGCCTTCGCGGGGGGACACGGCGTGCCCGTGATCCTCGCGGCGGGTGATTCGGCTGCCACCGCCGAGCTGGGCGACCTCCTCGAAACCGAAACGGTGACCACGAAGACGGCGGAAACCCCGGCCTCGGCGCGCCTCCTGCACCCTGAGCGCGTCCGGGCGTTGCTCTCCGCAGGCGTCGGCCGCGCGTTGGATCGGCTCGCGCGAGGAGGCTTCGAGCCTCTCGATCTGGGCGAGCCCGTGCGCGTTGAGATGCGCTTCGCCTCGACGACCCACGTCGACGTCCTCATGTCGATTCCGGGCATGGAGAAGATCGATGGCTTCACCGTGGGGTACACGGCAGCCGATGCGGACGAGGCCTATCGCCTCATCCGTTTGATGTACCGATTCGTACAGAGCTGAAGGCCTCTCACTCCAGGCATGTTGAACCGGACGACGGAATGCTGAGAAACGCTTTGCTATGGGCCTCGACCAACCCGGCCCTGGCCGAGAAGTTGCCGCGGTACGGGTTCGTCAAGAAGGCGACCAAGCGCTTCATGCCGGGCGAAGAGCGAGGGGACGCCCTGGCCCAGGCGGAAGTCTTGGCCGCGGGGGGCATCAAGACCACCACGACCCTGCTGGGCGAGAATCTCCGGTCGTTGGAGGAAGCCGACGACGTGGTCCGGCACTACCTCGAGTCCCTCGCCGACATCCGGTCCCGGGGGCTCGACACCGAGATCTCGGTCAAACCCACGCAGCTTGGCCTTGACTACGGCGTGGAGGAGGCGCAGACGCGGCTCCTCGAGCTCGTCCAGGCGACGGACTCGCTGGTCTGGATCGACATGGAGGGCTCCGACTACGTGGATCGAACGCTGGAGATCTTCCGGAACGCTCGCACCCAGCACGAGAACGTGGGTCTTTGCATCCAGTCGTACCTGCGTCGCACCGAGGCGGACCTGGAGGCGCTCATGCCCCTCAAGCCGGCGATCCGAGTCGTGAAGGGGGCCTACAACGAACCCGAGTCCATCGCCTTTCCCAACAAGTCTGACGTGGACCGAAACTACGTGAAGCTCATGCAGGTGCTTCTCCGGGCACGGCTGCACGGAGACGCCGGACGACCGGTGTCGGCCACCCACGATCCGAAGATGATCGGGGAGACCAACCGGATCGCGTTCGAACTCGGTCTCGACAAGGATCGATACGAGTTCGCCATGCTCTTTGGCATCCAGCGTGACGAGCAGGCGCGCCTGGCCAAGCGGGGCCACGAAGTCAGGGTCCTCATCAGCTACGGTTCCGCATGGTTCCCGTGGTACATGAGGCGTCTGGCCGAGCGACCGGCCAACCTGTGGTTCGTGGCCAAGCAGATCGTAGGGTAGCCCCATCGCCCACTCAGGCTCGGCGGCATCGATGACATCGGCCGACGACCATCCGGGACGCTGGCGGGCGTTGGCCATCGTCTCCGCCGCCATGCTTCTTTCGCTTTCGGCGTGGATGACGGCCACGGCGGTAGGCACGGAGCTGCAGGCTCAGTGGTCACTGACCTCGTCCCAGGTCGGGCTCCTGACGACAGTGGTGCAGTTGGGCTTCGTTGCGGGGACGGCCCTCGCCGCGGTGCTCAACCTCGCCGACGTCGTGCGGGCCCGAACGCTCTTTGCGGTGTCCGCGGCTCTGGCCGCCGGAGCCAACGCATTGGTCCTCGTGGCCCCCGGGTTCGTGTCGGCCCTGATCCTTCGGTTCCTCACCGGAGCGTTCCTCGCCGGCGTGTATCCACCCGGCATGAAGATGATCGCCACCTGGTTCCGATCGGCTCGCGGCATGGCCATTGGGACCGTGGTGGGCGCCCTCACGGTGGGCAAGGCATTCCCGTACCTCCTGAAGGCCGTCGGTGGGGCGAGCCTGGCCACCGTTATCGTGGGCGCCTCCGTCGCCGGGGTGGTCGGATCCGTCCTCGTCGCGGGTGGCTACCGGGACGGCCCCTATCCGTTTCCGCGACGACCGTTCGAGTGGTCGCGGATAGGCCGGATCCTCCGCCATCGGGAGACCATGCTGGCCACCGGGGGCTACCTGGGCCACATGTGGGAGCTGTACGCCATGTGGACCTGGGTACCGGTGTATCTGGTGGTGGCCGCCGGATCGGGCGTAGGCGAGGCGTGGATCGACGCCGTGGCCTTCGGAGCCATCGCCATGGGAGGGCTCGGGTGCATTTGGGGTGGCCTGGCCGCCGACCGGATGGGGCGGGAGCGGGTGGTGAACTTCGCCATGGCGGTGAGCGGCGCCTGTTGCGTCCTCGCCGGCTTCGCGCTGACGCTGCCCTTCGGCGTCGTCGTCGTTCTCTGCTGGGTATGGGGCTTCTTCGTGGTGGCGGACTCGGCGCAGTTCAGCGCCATGGTCACCGAGGTGGCGCCCCCCGACTCGGTGGGCACCGCGCTCATGCTCCAGACGTCCATGGGCTTCCTGCTGACGATGGTGACCATCCAGGCCATCCCCCTGGCGGTGGACGGAGTGGGGTGGAACGGTGCCTTCGCGCTCCTGGCGCTCGGTCCGGTGGCGGGGATCGCCAGCATCCTTCGCCTGGCACGGATCAGAGGCGTACCTTCCGCCGCCGCTACCGACTCCTGAGGCGAAGTACCCCAACCCCGAACCGTACATGCTCCACGCCGCCATCGCAGCCGGACTCGTCCTCGGGCTCCTGACGGGCCTCCTCGCCCCCGCCGGCGTCGACATCCTCATGACCGTGGCCATGGCCTCCGCGCCCCTGGGAACGGCCTTCATGAACGCCATCCGGATGGTGGTGATCCCCCTCGTCATTGCGGTGATCTTCACCGGCGTGGCCCGATTGGGTGATCCGCGAAAGCTCGGACGTCTCGGCCTCACGACCCTTCTCTTCTTCTGGGCCACGATCTTGCCGGCCATCGTCATCGGCATGGGGGTCATGTGGCTGGGACTCTCCTTCGCTCCGGAAGTCGCCATGCCGGCGGCGGCGGCCCGCGAGGCTCCCGAGCTACCGGGGTTCGTGGACTTCCTGGTGAGCCTCATCCCCAGCAATCCCTTCGCGGCAGCCACCAACGGAAGCCTCCTGCCCCTCATCGTCTTCACGGCCCTCTTCGCCGCCGCCGCAGGCACGCTGGAGGAGGGCCCCAGGGATCGGCTCCTCGGCCTGGCCGAGGCGGCCTCCGACGCCCTCATCAAGCTGGTGTGGTGGATCCTGTGGACGGCGCCCATCGGCATCTTCGGGCTGGCGGCCCCCGTCACCGCTCAGCTGGGATGGGGCCTCATCCAGAGCCTGGCCGTCTTCGTGGTCTGTGTGATCGTGGCCCTCGCCCTCTACATCGGCGTGGTCTACATGCCCTTTCTCAAGGTGGTGGGCGGCATCGGGCCCCTCCGCTTCCTCGGCGGTACCTTCGGAGCCGCGTCCATCGCCTTCTCCACCACGAGCACGGCAGCCGCGCTGCCCGTCACCCTGGAGGAGACCAAGTCTCTCGGCGTGTCGGAGAACGTCGCCGACCTGGTCCTGCCGCTGGGGGCGTCCATGTATCGCGCGGGCTCGGCGCTCTTCCAGGGCGCCGCCATCGTCTTTCTCGCCTTCCTCTTCGACGTACCCATCGAGGCCACGGCCATTGGGGGAGCCATCCTGGCGACGTTCCTCGTTTCGTTGACCGTGGCGCCCGTTCCGTCCTCCGGCGTCGTGACGCTGGCCCCGGCGTTGGACACCGTGGGGATCCCCCTGTCGGGGCTCTCCATCCTCCTGGGCATCGACCGGATTCCCGACATGTTCCGGAGCACCACCAACCTCCTGGGGCAGATC
>CALJKZ010000453.1 GCA_937983085.1 uncultured Gemmatimonadales bacterium | reverse complement strand
TCGTCCCAATCCTCGTCGTCATCGTCGTCGTCGGGCAAATCCTCACCGTCGATCTCGTCGTCCTCGTCGATGTCGTCGTCGTCGGCGGCGACGATGGTCTCGAGCTCTTCGTCGTCCAACAGGTCCGACCAGGTCATCTACCTGGCCTCCGTGGGAGTCGACCCCGTCGCGTGAACCCGAGTGGTCCACTGTCAGGGCCTCGTCTGGCGAAAATAAATTTTGACGCAATCAAGTCAACGAGCTTGATATCGCCGTCGTCCCGCCAGGGCATGGTCATGGCCGCCTCGACAGGGCATCATCCCGTCGGCCCTGGAATCGGTCGGTGCGCCCGGTACCTTTCGAGTCTTTGGTGGAAGCGAACCTGGACGCCTGCTCATGAACGAAGGACCCAACCCACTCCTCTCCGGCACGTTCCGGATCCCGTTCCACGAGATCCGCGCGGAGCATGTCGAGCCGGGCATCCGACAGGCTCTCTCCGACGCCAGGGGCGCGGTCGACGCCATCTCCGGTGACGACGCGTCGCCAACATGGGAGAATACCCTCGGCCGCCTGGACGAGGCACTCGAGACACTCTCGGAGCGTATCGGACCGGTGAGCCACCTCGTCTCGGTCGCCGAGACGCCGGAACTCCGGGACGCCTACAACACCATGCTGCCCGAAGTCTCGGCCTTCTGGTCCAGCATTCCCCTCGACGAGCGGCTGTGGATGCGGGTCAAGGCCTATGCCGACACCGGGGAAGCGTCTTCCCTGTCCGGCATCCGGGCCCGTCATCTCGAGAAGACGGTAAGGGACTTCAGGCGGGCCGGCGCGGACCTGCCCAAGGAGCGCAAGGAACACCTGCAGGCCCTGCGAGTCGACCTCGCCCAGCTTCAGC
Organism: uncultured Gemmatimonadales bacterium; assembly: GCA_937983085.1. Taxonomy (GTDB): domain Bacteria; phylum Gemmatimonadota; class Gemmatimonadetes; order Longimicrobiales; family Gaopeijiaceae; genus UBA2589. The sequence continues at coordinate 1,765 of CALJKZ010000453.1, read as the reverse complement.
AGAAGTTCAGCGAGAACGTCCTGGACGCCACCGCGGCGTACTCGTACCTCGTCGACGACGAGTCGCGCCTGGACGGAGTCCCGGAGGCGGCCAAGCGACGCTTCCGGGCCAAAGCCAAGGAGGGCGGCAAGGACGGTTGGCTGCTGACGCTGGACTACCCTTCGGTGGAGCCCATCCTCAAGTACTGCCGGGATCGTGAGGTCCGCCGGGAGATCCTCGTCGCCTTCACCACGCGGTGTCGGGACGGAGAGTTCGACAATCGCCAGCTGCTCGCCCGGATCCTCCGCCTCCGTGACGAGATCGCCGACATCCTCGGCTACGAGGACTTCCCCGACTACGTCCTCGCCGACCGAATGGCCGGGACTGGCGCTCGGGCCATCGAGTTCGAGGCCGACCTGGTGGAGCGGACCCGACCCTATTGGGAGCGGGACGCCGCCGAACTCATGGAGCACGCGCGGACGCTCGGGATCGACACACTGGAGCCCTGGGATGTCTCCTTCACCATGGAGCACCTCCGAAAGCAGCGGTACGACATCGACGACGAGGTTCTGCGGCCGTACTTCCCTCTGGGACGCGTCCTGACCGGGATGTTCGAGATCGTCCACCGGACCTTCGGGTTCAAGATCGTCGCGAAGGAGATCGACGAGGTCTGGCACGAGGACGTGCGCTTCTACGAGATCTTCGAAGAGGACGGAACCCGACTCGGGGCGTTCTATACGGACTGGTTCCCGAGGAAGGAGAAGCGCCAGGGTGCCTGGATGAACCACTTCATCACGGGCGGCCCTCGACCCGACGGGTCCTTCGAACCCCACCTCGGCGTGATGTGTGGCAACTTCACGCCCCCCGAGGACGCCGCCGACGCGCTGCTCACTCATCGGGAAGTCCAGACCACGTTCCACGAGTTCGGGCACCTCCTCCACCACTGCACGTCGAAGGTGGAGATCCCATCTCGGGCCGGAATCCACGTGGCATGGGACTGGGTGGAGCTGCCGAGCCAACTCATGGAGAACTGGACGTGGGAGCGCGACGCCCTCGACCTCTTCGCCCGCCATCACGAAACCGACGAACCCCTCCCCGACGATCTCTTCGAGCGCATGATCGCCGCGCGCCGCTTCATGGGCGGGTGGGCGCAGATGCGTCAGCTGTCACTGGGGACAGTGGACCTCGCGCTCCACGAGGAGCTAGCGCCCAAGCTGCGCCGCGAGGCGGGCGAGGACCCCGACGCGGACGTGGACGAGCGGCAGGGAGACGAGGTCATGGAGTTCGGTCGGGCCCGCTTCGCCGAGTTCGCCCCCGATCCGCGCTTCGCCGACCTCCACATCCTCACGTCCTTTTCCCACCTCTTTGCTGGTGGGTACGCTGCAGGGTACTACAGCTACCTCTGGTCGGAAGTGCTCGACGCCGACGCCTTCACCCGCTTCCGCGACGAAGGAATCTTCAACCGGGCCACCGGTCGCGCGTATGTCGACTCCATCCTGTCGCGAGGAGACTCGTCCGACCCGGACCACCTGTTCGAGGAGTTCATGGGTCGCGAGCCCGACCCTGAAGCCCTCCTCGAGCGTAATCTCGGCACCCTGGCCGGTTGAGGGGCGCGATGACACACGAAACGGCCATCGGCGTATTACTGGCATCGGAAAGCACCATACACGGGGGCCGGAAATGATCATCAAGACAATTCAAATCGGAACACTCTACCTCCTCGACAAGATGAACGACAAAGACTGCAACGAGATCAACAAAGACTACGAAGAGAAGAAAAGAATAA
>CALJKZ010000452.1 GCA_937983085.1 uncultured Gemmatimonadales bacterium | reverse complement strand
AGCGCACAGCCAGCGGCTCGGACACGACAGCCGGTACGGGCTGACTGGACGCGGTGCCTGCGGTCCACAGTTCTCCGGCCACGAGCTCGGACCCGAAGGTCTCGAAGTAGTCCGGCGCGATGGGGTGCATGTGGAGCCGCACCGAGTGGTCCTCGGTCTCGTCCGGCGGCGTGGCCCGGTTGCCCCAGCAGCAGCGGCTTCCGCCGACGTGCTGGAAGGGGGCCTCGATGGAGTAGGTGGCCGAGCGCACGCCTGGAATGGCAGCCAGCGCCTGACGCACGGGCTCCATCCGCTCCAGGTGCTGCTCGGGGGAGTCGATGTTGGCGAGGTTGAGCGGAACCACCCACACGCCCTCGCTTTCGACACCCGGATCGATGGCCGTCACCGAGGCGAAGCTACGCATGAGTAGCCCCGCCGAGGCCACGAGAACCAACGAGAGGGCGACCTCGACGACGACGAGGCCGCTGCGGAACGCCTGGACGCTCCGTCCCCCACTCATGCCCCGGCCACCCGTCCTCAGGCCGGTGTGCACGTCCTGACCCACGGTTCGGAGGGCCGGGACCAGGCCGAAGAGCAGCGCGGTGAGCGTGGCGAGTCCAATGGCGACGGCGAAGACCCGAATATCGAGCGTGACGGCGGTTCCCCGAGGGAGATCCACGGTCCAGCGACGGAAGAAGGCCAGGGCGCCCTGGGCAATGGCCAAGCCCCCCACTCCACCGAGAAGACCGACCACCAGGCTCTCGGCCGAAAGCTGACCCAGGAGGTTCCAGGTCCGCGCGCCCATGGCCCGCCGGATGGACATCTCCCGGGCGCGGGAAAGCCCCCGGGCCATGAAGAGGTGGGCGACGTTGGCGCACGCGACGAGCAGGAGGAGACCCACCGCTCCGAGGAGAAGGTAGAGACCGCTCCGCACGTCCTGCACCGAGACGGCGTGGAAGGACTCGAGGGGCCAGTCCTGGGGGCCTTCGTCGTAGTACTCCGGGAAGGCGGCCGCGACGTCGGCCTCCACCCGATCGATCTGCTCGTTGGCCTGCTCGAGGGTCACGTCGGGCTTCAGTCGCGCGGTCACGCTGTGGGCGTGGTAGCCGGTACTTCTCAGGGGCGGGGCCGTCCAGTCCATGGGCCGGTAGAAGTCGGGCTCCCCCAACTGGGTCGGCTGGACGAAGTCCTCGGACAGCACCCCCACGATCTCCATGGGCTCGTCGTCGATGCTCATGGTCGTGCGCCCCACGTCGGGGTCGGCCCCGAGGACGTCACGCCAGCAGGGATACGTCACCACGGCGATCCCCGTGTTGTTCAGGTCGCCGTCTACCAGCAGCCGGCCGAGATGCGGGCGGGCGCCGAACATGGTGAAGAACTCGGGCGTGGTTTCCGTGCGCGAGAGGCGGAGGGGGTCTCCGTCGGTACGGGTGAGGTTGATGCTGGACGTGGACGTCACGGTCCACATCTCGAAGGCGTCGACGCTCCCCAGCCGCTCGAGGGTGGGGCCGTTGTGCGAGCCGTTGGTGAGGTACGCCAGCCGATCCGCGGCGGGGTACGGTAGCGGACGAAGGAGCACGTGGTCCACGACGGTGAAGGCGGTGACGACCGTGCCGACACCCAGAGCCACGAGGAACACGGTGGCCACCGAGAAGGTGGGCGACTTCCTCAGCGACCGACCCGCGAATCCGAGATTCCTCAACCAGCTGTTCATCATCCCATCCCCTTCTCTCTTCGTGGACGGACCCTTCATGGGCCCCGTGATTCCCAACCAATCCAACCACTCCGACACCACCACACCGGGTGTCCTCCGCAGCGCCCGCCATCCCACTCGGGTCCGGCCCCACGCCGACGATTCGGCGTCCATCTGGTCGCCGAGGGCCAGCATCATCTCCGAGACGTCCTCCGTGCGCAGCGCGCCCGGGGGCAAGGCACTCAGCGCCAGCCGGAAGGCGACTTCCAGAGGGTGCGTCCGACGACTCATCCGGTCACGACGCCCCGTTGGCGAGGGCGGGACGCGCCTGGCCGAGGAGGCGCTCAAGACGGGCCAACTCGGCGGTCACGATGGCCCGGCCGCGCTCGGTGATCCGATGCACCCGACGTCGTGATTCGTCCCCGTCGGCCTCCTCGATCCACCCGAGCTCGCGCATCCGGCGAAGCACGCGGTAGAGGTTCGCCGGGTCCAGGTGAACACCCGATTCGGAGCGCTCCTCCACCTCCTTGATGAGGCCGTACCCGTGGGCCGGTCTCTCGGCCAGCACCGCAAGAATGAGGAGGTCGCGGGGCGCGAGGGGCAGGTGATCCTGTACGTCCATGGAGCGGTTTCCTCCGACCCCTTCACGGGGCCGAGCACTATCTGTCATCTGACTCACTGTCAGACTACAGATATCCAGGAAGGGTTGCACGGGCAAGTCCGTGGTGGGGACCGCAGGCTCCATTGCACCATCGGCCGCTGACTTCTACATTGTCGTAGTTTCTACAATGTAGAGAGGAGGCGGGGATGGGATCGGACGGACTGTTGGGCTCCTTCGAAGAGCAGGTTCTGCTTTCCGTGGCCCGGGATCGGGGAGACGCCTACGGGATGCGCGTACGGCGCGACATCGAGGCGCGCACCGGGCGCGACGTCTCCATCGGCGCCGTCTACTCCACCCTCGATCGACTCGAGAAGAAGGGGTTGGTGTCGTCCGCTCTCCGTGACGGCGCCGACGGACGGGGGCGTGCGCAGCGGTTCTTCCGCATCGAGCCCGCGGGAGCCGAAGCCCTCCGCACCTCCCTCGCCCACCACCGGAGCATGTGGGAGGGCCTCGACCCCGACGCGCTTCTGGACGGAGGAGGCGGGCGATGAGCGGCTCGCACCGTCCCCCGCGCCTCGCGGGCCGCCTTCTCGACCTCCTCGACCCCAGCGGCGAGGCTCGCGCCGACCTCGACGAGGAGTACGTCCGTCACCGCCTGAGGGAGACCGGCGCCCTCCGTGCCCACGTGTGGTACGTGAGTCAGGCGGTGCGGAGCGCACCCCACCTCTGGCGACGGCGAGGGGCGGCCCGACACGGAAGCCTTCTGGCAGAGATGTGGGTGGACGCGGCCTCCGCGGCCCGGATGGTGCGCCGTCGTCCCGGACCGGCCCTCCTGGTGGTGGTGACACTCGCCATCGCGCTGGGCATCAACACGTCGGTCTTCTCGCTGACCTGGTCCGTGGTCATGAGGCCGCTGCCCTTCGCCCATCAGGATCGTCTGGTCCGTATCCATCCCGACGAGCTCTTCTACATCGGTCTGGCCGGAGCCCAGCGCGTGGCGGAGGAGGCGGCCTCCT
>CALJKZ010000451.1 GCA_937983085.1 uncultured Gemmatimonadales bacterium | reverse complement strand
CGATTCTTCCTCTCCGACGTCGCCGTCGCGCACGTCAACCCGTCGCGCCTATCCTCGACCGTGCGCCTTCGATTCCACGCAGGACGACTCTTCGGGGCTCAACGTGCGGCGAGGAACGGCTGGCCTACGTGGCGAAAGCTCGTCTACGCTTCAGCCGCTGCGGTCATTCCCGGCCTCCGGCTCTGGCGCACGAGGCACCTCCTGCTCCCTCGGACGGCGCGGGACCGCTCGGGTCCGATGCTGCTTCCTGCCGTGATCCTGGGCCTTTCGTGCGAAGCCGTCGGCGAAGCAACCGGCTACCTCACAGGGTCGGGCGCGTCTCCCGAGATCCTCGAGGCCTTCGAGTTCGGTCGATGGAGGCATCTGCGCCCTTCCGACCGGGAGGCCCTCCTTGGAGCACCGGCGAAGCTCGGGGCGGAGGGTGGGCCGGCGCACTGAGGCCCGAGCCAATGGGCGAGGTACCTGCCGAGTCGAGGCGTCGCTCCCCGCGGTGAGCCAGTAGCCCGAACACTGCGGCGAGCGCGGCGAGGAATTCGCCCGACTCCTCCAGAATCCATTGCCCCGTCACGTAGGGGAGATCGAGATGGCTTCCGAGATCGAGCGCCTGGGACAAGACTAACCAGCCCAGGGCCACCACGCCGAAGAGGGGTAGGGAGCCCTCGCGCGCATGCTTCTCCGGCCACCATCGGTGCCGCAGCCGTAGCGCCGCGGCGACCGCTCCGAGGACGACAAGCGTCGTCGCCGTCACGGCGATGGTTGGCGATAGGAGATCCACCAGCGCCTCGACCGCGCGATTGTGGATGTCCCAGGAGGTAGCGGTGAACTCCGTCCCCCAGGCGATCTCCTCTCCCGCAAAGAAGAAGGCGAGGGCCCCCAATCCGAGCCACGGAAGCCCCGACTGACCGGTCCGGCTGCATCGAAAACTCATCCCGACCGCCAGCACCCCGAGCACCATCCACAGGACCATCGTGCCGAGGTCGACGGGGCCGCCACTTTGAACCACAGCGGCCAGCGAGTGTCGGTCTGTCACACCTGCGATGCCGAGTGCGACGAGCATGAGCAGCGCGAGGGAGGCGTAGGCCGTGATCCAGGCCCGGGGTGGCCCGACGCGGTCATCCAACGGTTGTATCGGCATCCAATCGCTCGCTGGGGGGGGCGAGACGCGACGCCGTCGGATTGCTAGGAGGTCGAGCCCGGCAGGATCTCGCGTGCCAACGAGGCGACATCCGCCAGGGCCCGCCGTCCTCCGGGCGCCACGGTCCAGATCAGCATGTACAGGCTTCCAAAGAGCAGACCCGATACCAACAGGACAACCCACGCGGAGCCTATCGGCAACAGTACGGGCCTCATGAGCCACACGGCAACCGCGCCACCCAGCGTAGCTACGACCGGGCGGGCCGCGGCGCGAAGGACGTCGCGCTGTCCGATGGGTGAGGCCGAGAGGCAATAGGCGACGCTCGGCCATGCCAGGAGGCACGTGCCGAGGGTGTACCCCACCGCCACGCCGTAGGGACCTTGGCGCCATGCCCCCACGCTCACTGCGGCGATCATCACCACCATGTAGACCCATTGCCAGGAGTAGAAGGCGCGAGTGCGGCCCTCGCTCAGGTACACCCACTTGGTCATCTTCTCGACTCCCATCGCCGCGGCCGCGAGGCAGAGCAACTGGAAGTACGGGACGGCTTCCAACCATTGGTCGCCCAGGAGGACGAGAAGGGTTCGCTCCGCCTCCATGGCCATGAACACCGGCACGGGTACGACCACGGCATAGAGGGCGAGCAGGGACTGCCGCACGGCTGCACGGTAGGCCGCTGGATCGTCCTGGACTCTGCTGAACGCGGCCACCGCGACGCCCCGGAGGGGGTCGTAGATCTGGTCGGTGGGGAACCGCGCCCAGCGGTACGCGTTGTTGTAGAGCCCCATTTCCGTAGTGCCGTGAAGGAAACCGATGAGGACCCGATCCAGGTTGCGTCCGACGTGGGCCAGCAAACGCCCGCCCGTGTAGTAGCCACCGTACTTCACCATCGCCGTGAAGCCACTCGACGTCGCACCCTCTGACCAGGCTACGGGCCGCCATCGGCAGGCGAGCCAATACCCCCCGCTACGAAGGGCATGGGTGGCGAAGATCTGACCGACGAGCGCCCAGTACCCCGCGCCCCGCCAGGCGAGGACGATGGCCAGGACGATTCCGCCGAGCATCGCTCCCACGTCGATGAGCATGATCCTGCCGAACTTCAGCTGTCGCCACAGGAGGCCTTCGTGCATGAAGGTCACGCCGAGAAGCAACAGGGCCGTGGCCTCGATGAGGATGATGCCGGTCAGACGTGGTTCGCCGTAGAACCACGCCGTGATCGGGGCCAGGAGGACGACGGCACCGACGGTCGCCACGTTGATCCGTTGGGAAAGCCAGAACAGACGGCTCAGGGTATGGTCGTCGAGATCCTCCCGTTGAACGGCCGCCATGGGGAGGCCGAAATCCCGGAAGCTCGCGATGAACGCGGTGAGTGTGGCCGCCATGGCCAGGAGCCCGTAGTCCTCCGGCGTCAGAAGCCGAGCCAGGATCATGACCGAGCCGACGCCCAGAATCAGCTTCACGGCCTGGGAGGAAAGCTGAATGCCGCTGGAGCGTAGCGCCCGAGCGCGCAGGTTCACGCGCTCGGGGTTTCTATGGCCTCGACGGTCGTCTCGAGCCTCGGGCATGCGCGGATGCGCTCGACAGGGGGTGGTGGGAACGACAGCTTCGGCGGCATGGGTCCGTTACCTTCCACGGTCACGCGCCAGCCCAATCTAGGGCCTTCCCCCACCTCGATGCGCGCCGCCGACCGTCCACACCTCTCGTACTTCTACGATCTGCCGCTGCCGAATGAGCAGGCGGCGGGCATCCAGATCGTCCGTACGGCTCGCGCCCTCTGCGAGCGGGGTGCCGCGGTGACGCTCCTCTTCGGGCCCGTGAAATCCGAGGCCGCGGTTCATGCCCACTATGGAATCACGCCACACCCACGTCTTCGAATCGAGTCGGTGTTCGGACCCGGTATCTCCTCGCGGGAGTTCCGACAGCGGCTGCGTCGCCTGTTCGATGGATGGGCCGCGGCGCCGAAGCACGTGATCATCGGTCGCGGCGAGTCGGGGCTGGGCGTCTTCGAAGAAGCGCGTCGAGTGGTCGCGCCTCCCAACGTACGCTTTCTCTGGGAGGCGCATAGGACGTGCGCCAGCCAGGCTGAAGCCTTCTTCCACCCACGTGTCGCCCGGCGCTGGCGCCTGCGTCGGCACGTCCGACGGATCGCGGAGCGGGAGCAGGCGGCTCTGGATCTCGCACATGGAATGGTGTGTGTCACGGATGGCGTCGCCGATGCTCTACGCGCCGACTACGAAGTGCCGCGACAGACCCTGATCCTCCCAGGGGGCACCGAGGTGCGAGATGACCCCCTGCCCAGCGACGCCGACCGCGATATCGACGTCCTCTACGTAGGGAAGCTGCAGGGTCGAAAGGGGGTCCCCGATCTCATTGACGCCATGCCCCGCCTGCCGGGTGTTCGACTCTGGCTGGTCGGGGGCGACGACGAGTCGGTGGCCGCGATGCGACAACGGGGTCGGGCCCTGGGTGTGCACGACCGGCTACGCTTTGAGGGGTACGTGCCCCCGTCGGCCGTACGACGCTACCTGCGGCGCGCCCGGGTGGGTGTGTGCCCACTTCCACAAGGCGTAAGTGAGATCGCCGATCGGTTTACGTGTCCGCTGAAGATTCTGGAAATGATGGCGGTGGGGACGCCCATCGTCACGACGGATACTGCAGCGGTTCGCCGCATCGTGACCCACGACCGCACCGCGTGGCTCGTCGAACCCAACGACCCGATGGCACTTGCTCACGGGATCCGGACGCTCCTGGAGCGAAGGCCCCTGGCGAACCGGCTCGCCATCGAGGCCAGGAAGGCCGCGGTGGCATTCGGCTGGGACCGCAGGGCCGAGCGGTTCCTGGAGTTTGCGACCACACTGGAGCCGGGCGGCAGCTAGAAGCCCGGGGGACGGCCCTGCCGGGGAACCTCCGTCCCCTGCGAATCTTATTGATAGAAGACGGGGCCACCCGTATCATCGAGCGTCATCTGTTTCCCCCCTTGCAGTTTCCCCACGCATGACCATCCGCTCCTCACTCGTGGTCCTCGCGGTCGCAGGTGTCCTCTCCGCGGTGTCCGGCACCCTTCACACCGGGGGGGACGAGGCGCGCCCAGCCATGGTCGCGTCGGCGGTGTCCGGAGGCGAGACCCACGAGCCACTCGTCACGGTTCTCGACCTGGGCACGCAACCGGTATCGACGGTCGCCGCTGCGGCCGCCCTCTCCGATTCCGCCCTGGACGAGTTGTCGGCCGGCCGTTACTGGCATGCCACCCGGATCATGCGGGCCGAAGGGGCGCACGAAGGTGGGCCTGCCGACGTGCTCACCCTCGCCCGTGCGGAGTCGGGGTGGGAGAATTGGCCAGCGGTCCGGGACCTGCTCGAGGGACGGGCGTGGCTGGACGAGCTCGAGGGCGGGCATGGTCGCTACCTCCTCGGACGCGCATACGAGTACGAAGAGGACTGGGTCCCGGCAGCTGAGGCGTACTCCGTCTACCAGAGGGCGGTCGACGCCACGGATCCCCGGCGGTACATCGCCTTGGCCCGGTCTGCTCGGGCGTCATGGCACGCCGAGAATCTCGATGAGGCGAGGCGCTCGCTGGCCGCGTTGCGACCGGTGCCTCACGTGCGGAGCTGGGCAGCCGCGGAGATCGTGCTCGCGGCTGCCGAGGAAGGAGACGCGTCGGCGGTACGGTCGCTTCTGGGCGAGGCCGTGGAGCCGGCGGCGGCTGGCGTGCTGTGGAGAGCAGAGGCCGATGCCCTGCTGGCATCCGGAGACTCGGCGGCGGCTCTTCGGCGATTCGAGCGTCTCGTCGACGAGGTGTCCGAGGGCCATCGACCGGAAGCCATGGTGGAAGTGGGCCGCCTCCGCGTCGCCGCGGGCGAAGCGGCTGCTGGCCGTGCGCTGCTCCTCGATGGCTTGGAGTCGGCACGTGGTGAGGCGCGCGTTCGGGCGGCCGAGACCCTGGCCGACATGGGTGGCCATGACACGGAGGCGTGGCTTCGACTCGCCTCGATCCTGAATCGTTCGGGTGATGGGTCACGGGCCCTGCGAGCGTACGACGCAGCCTGGGATCGGGCGGAAGAAGGGGGCTCGGAGCTGGGCGAAGCGGCTCGACTGGAGCGGGCCCGCCTCATGTCCACGGTGCGAGCGCGGCAGAACGAGGCTTTGGAGGAGTTCCGGTACATCCGCGAGAACACCGAGTCGGAGAGCATCGGGTCGCGGAACCTCGAACTCTGGATGCAGATGCGGTCCCGGCAGGGCATGACCTCGCAGGTGAACACGCTACGGCGGTGGATTCTCGACGAGTACCCGAGCAGCAGCGCTGCGGCGGAAGTGGCCTGGGCCCAGGCGTACAATGCCGAGGCGCGAGGGGCCCTGGACACCGCTCTGGACCGGTACGCGTTCTTGATCGAGAACGTGCGCACGCACAGCCGTGCCGGGCAGGCACGCATGCGGTCGGGCCAGATCCACCTCCGGCGAGGTGACCTTCAGGCTGCTGCCGAGGTGTTCGAACAGTACCTCGCCGACTTCCCCGAAGGCCGGCGTTGGCAGGAGGCAGCCTACTGGGCGGGACGTACGCGCCTGGAGCTGGGCGACTCGGCGGCGGCCGAGCCTCATCTCCGCCACGTGCTCACCCAACCGGTGGAGTACTACGCGGTGATGGCCGCAGACCTCCTTGGCGTCGACTTCGAGGTCGACATGCCGGCGGGTGAGGCCCCCGAAGAGCCGGGGTGGCTCACCGAGGGACTGGCTCGGTTGGACATGCTCACGGAGGCCGGCCTCGAACCTGGAGCTGAAGCCGAGATCGCGCGGCTCCGTGCGCGCGCGGGAGACACCCGCGGGCCACGTCTCCGCCTGGCTCAGGCGCTCATCGACCGGGGTCGCACCATCGACGGCATCAACCTCGGGTGGGCGTTGCTGGAGGACGAGGGGTCGTGGGACCGCGAGATCCTCCACGTGACCTATCCCTTCCCGTACCGGGAGCTCGTGCGTCGGGAGGCCGAGGAGTGGGGCATCGACCCCTTCATGATGGCGGCCATCATCCGGCAGGAGTCGGCGTTCAAGGCCGATATCGTGAGTCACGCCGGGGCCATCGGGCTGATGCAGGTGATGCCCCCGACCGGCGCCCAGCTCGCACGCGCCCACGGGCCGGATGGATTCACCGAGGCGTCCCTCACGAAGCCGGAGGTGAACCTCCACCTCGGCGCAGCCTTCTTCGTGGACATGAGCCGTCGCTACGACAACGAGCTTCCCCTCGTCCTTTCGGCGTACAACGCCGGACCCACGCGCGCGACGCGGTGGCGGCGCTACCCGGAAGCCGCGGACCCCTTGCGGTTCACCGAGCGGATTCCCTTCACCGAGACCCGCGGGTACGTGAAGAACGTTCGCCGGAATCTCGGTCTCTACCGAGTGCTGTACGGGCAGGACTGACGAGCGTCTGGCGCTCCCCTCCGACGAAAGTGCCCGCCGTGACTGGCCCTCGTGCCGCGTAGCTTGCGAAGTCGGCGATCCGATGGGCAGAATTGTGATACGACGCCCTGCGGGGCGTCGCTCGTAAACTCAGTAGTCGGAGGGAACGGCATGAAAGGGACCGTAAAATGGTTCAACGACTCGAAGGGGTACGGCTTCATCGAGCAACCCGACGGTGAGGACGTCTTCGTTCATTTCTCGGCCATCGAAGCCGAGGGCTTTCGAACCCTCGCCGAAGGCGAAGAAGTGGAATTCGAGATTCGAGACTCCGACAAAGGACCGCAGGCCGCGAGTGTAGTCCGGGCTTAGCGCTCCACCAACGGAAGGTCCCGTCAGGCTCCGCGACAGTACGTCGCGGAGCCTTCTTCATGCCCACCCGCCGCCGCCGACTGCAGTCGACGCTGGGCGCGCATCGCACCACCGCGGGCGCTCTTCTATCTTCCGGGCCGTCGCCTCCGCCGCCAGGACCGCCAGCCCGTGCAGATCCCTCCCAAGACGTCCCCCCGCATCTTCCTCATCGACGCGTACGCGCTGATCTACCGCTCGTACTTCGCGTTCATCAGTCGACCCCTCACCAACTCGGCGGGCGAGAACACCTCGGCTCCATTCGGCTTCACCCGGTTCCTGCTGGACATCCGCCGGGACTTCGAACCGGACTACATCGCCATCGTCTTCGACTCGGGGGACTCCTTCCGCGACGAGATCTATCCCGAGTACAAGGAGACGCGGGAGAAGATGCCCGACGATCTCCGGGCGAGCCTGAAGCACATCCGGACCATCGTCGAGGGATTCAACGATCCGGTGGTGGAATTGGAGGGCTACGAAGCCGACGACGTCATCGGCACCCTGGCCGTCCAAGCTCGGGACGCGGGCCTCGAGGCCGTCATCGTGTCGGGCGACAAGGACTTCTATCAGCTGGTCCAGCCCGGCATCCACCTCATGAACCCGGGCCGGGGAGGAGCGCAGGGGGTGGCCGCGGAATGGGTCACGGAGGAGAATGCCGACGAGAAGTTCGGGATCCCGCCTGGGCAGGTGGCCGACTATCTGGCCCTCGTCGGCGACTCCTCGGACAACGTCCCCGGCGCCCGTGGGATCGGCCCGAAGACTGCGGTGAAGCTGCTGGCCGAGTACCCGGACATCGAGACGCTCCTGGAGCATGTCGACGACGTCTCGCCGACCCGCGCCCAGAACTCCCTCCGGGACAACGCCGACGACGTCCGGCTGTCCAAGCGGCTGGTCACCATCATGACCGACCTGGACATCGCGCTGGACCTGGACGCGCTCAAGGTCCGGGAGCCCGACCCCGACGCGCTGCGGGACATCTTCGTCAAGCTCGAGTTCCGGCGGCTCGCCGACGAGTTCGCGACACAGGCCCAGGGTAGCGCTCTCGGGTCTGCCGCGGTGGACGAGGTCGAGGTGGAGGTGGAGTACCGCATCGTCGATTCCGTGGCCGAGGTGAACGACGTCGTAACCGCCATTCGGAAGGCCGGTGAGGTGGCCGTGGGGGTGTTGCCCTCCGCCGAGGATCCTCTGCGGGGGCAGCCGGTCGGGCTCGCCTTGTCGGTGGAGCGGGGTGCGGCGTGGTATCTGCCTCTGGCTCACGAACAACCCTTCGAACTGACCTTCGAGGGCGAAGAGGGACGGGGGCCGGTGAAGAACGTCCCCGGCCTCGACCATCCCTCCATGGCCGAGCTCAAGGCTGTGCTCGAGAACCCGGAGGTGGGCAAGGTCGGCCACGACGTGAAGCGATCGACCCTGGCTCTTTCGACCGTTGGCGTCTCGCTGGAGGGCGCGGCTTTCGACGTCATGATCGCCAGCTACGTGCTCGATCCCGGCCGGCGGGACCACGAGTTGAAGACGCTCTCCATGGAAGTCTTCGGTCACAAGCCGCTGGAGCGCGGCGATCTCGTAGGGAGTGGCCGGAGCAAGGTCGCCGTCGTGGAGGTGCCGGTGGAGCGGGCTCGCGATTTCCTCTGTGAGTCGGTGGACATGACCTGGCAGCTCACCGAGCACCTTCGGGATCGACTGGAGGAGGCCACCCTCATGCCGCTCATGGACGAGCTCGAGATGCCTCTGGTCCCCGTACTTACCCGCATGGAACTCGCCGGCGTCGGCATCGACGGGGCGTTTTTCGAGGACATGCGGGTCAAGCTCAAGGGTGAACTCGATCTCATCGAGAGCGAGATCTACGCCCTCGCGGGCGGCGACTTCAACCTGAATTCGACGCCTCAGCTCCGGCAGGTTCTCTTCGAGAAGCTGGAGCTTCCCGTTCTGAAGAAGACCAAGACGGGCCCGTCCACCGATGCATCGGTTCTCGAGGAGTTGGCGGCCCTGGGGCACGACGTACCCCGCCTCATGATGGAGTACCGGGAGCTCGAGAAGCTTCGCTCCACGTACGTCGCCGCACTCCCCAAGCTGGTGAATCCGCGGACCGGACGGATCCACACCAGCTTCAATCAGACGGTGGCGGCCACGGGCCGACTTTCCTCCAGCGACCCCAACCTCCAGAACATTCCCATCCGCACCGCCTTGGGTCGGGAGATCCGAAAGGGCTTCGTCGCCGCCGAGGGCAAGGTGCTTCTCGGCGTGGACTATTCTCAGATCGAGCTGCGTGTCCTGGCCCACTTCTCCCAGGACCCGGCCTTCGTGACGGCATTCACCAAGGGCATCGACGTCCACCGGCAGACGGCCTCGGTCATCTTCGACGTCGCCGTGGACGATGTCTCTCCGGCCCAGCGGGGTCAGGCGAAGACCGTCAACTTCGCCACGCTCTACGGGCAGGGGCCCTTCTCGCTGGCGCGTCAGCTGGGGATCAGTCGCGAGGAGGCGAAGGAGTTCATCGCCACCTACTTCGAGCGATTCCAGGGCGTCCGCGATTTCCTCGACCGCCAGGTCGAACAGGCCAAGGAGTCGGGGTACGTGGAGACGCTCATGGGCCGGAGGCGCTACGTGCCCGAGCTCAGGGCCCGCAACTGGAACGTCCGCCAGTTCGGGGAGCGGGTCGCCCAGAACACGCCCATCCAGGGGACCGCCGCGGACATGATCAAGCAGGCCATGATCGACGTGCAGGCTGCTCTCGATGAGTCGGCTTCCGGCGCCGCCATGCTCCTCCAGGTCCACGACGAGCTGCTCTTCGAGGTGCCTGACGACGAGGTGGACGAGGTTCGTCGAGTCGTCGTGGACCGGATGGAGGGCGCGGTGGAGCTCAGCGTGCCCGTGGTCGCGGAGTGGGGTGTCGGCACGACCTGGTACGACGCCAAGGCGTAGGGCTCGACCCCGGGCCGCGTCCCGTCACACCGTCCCTCTGCGCCATCGGCTCGCCCCGCGGGCCCGTCGAACGTTTCTGCCACGAGCCCGCGTCAGGACGCGGGCCAGGCACTTCAGACGGGAGGGATCCCCATGGCGCGGTCCGTGAACAAAGTGACGCTCATTGGCAACGTAGGGCGTGACCCGGACATCCAGACCACCAAGAGCGGTACCAAGGTCGCTCACTTCTCGCTGGCGACGAACCGCCGCGCACCGTCAACGGCCGAAGACGAAGAGCGGACGGACTGGCACCGACTCACACTCTGGAACCGGCAGGCCCAGTTCGCCGAGGACTACATCCGCACCGGCGACCGGATCTACGTGGAGGGCCGCATCGAGTACGACTCCTACGAGCGGGACGGGGTGGTCATCCCCACGTCCGAGATCCACGTGCGGGAGGTGGTACGCCTGAACTCGAAGGGCCTCGACGCCGAGGACTCGGACGACGTGGACGCAGCGGCCTGAGGCGCTCCGGCGACCCAGTGGATCGCCTCCTTCCGGATGTGTCGAGGGAAGCGACCGGGGTCGACGCCCGACCAGCGAGTGCGGGCCCGGGCCGCCTTGCCCGGGTCCGGCTCGCCCACGTGAGCGCCCAGCGGCGATGGGCGGAGCAGGTCCGACGGTGCACGGGGGGCTCACGTGCTGGCGGCTGCTTCGAAGCCCTACAACCAGCTCCGGAACTGGGGTGCCACGGAGAAGACGGCCTCCCAGCCGTCCCCCCAGAGCGCTCGACCGACATCGACCCTCATGGCGTCGTAGCCGAAGGAAAGACCGAGCCCCGCCGAGCCGCGGACATCCGAGGACCCGGTCACCCCCCAGTCGGCGGGCAGGACCGTGTCGCCGAGGTAGGTCGCCCCGAGGGCGGTGAATGCGCGGACCCCGAGATAGGGACGCCAGACCGGCACCGTCCCCTCTACACGGGCCAACCAGTAGGCATTCCCGCCGAAGGCGCGGTAGTCGTGGCCGGGTAGGGTGTGCCGTCCCCCGATGAGGTGAAACGTCTGCCGCGGTGCGCCCGCATCGGTGAATGCGCCGGAGACGGTGATCCGGCCGGACCATCGGTCCTCGGGATCTTCGATATCCCACCATCCGTCGAGCCCAACCGATCCGAAGATCCGCTCGTTCATGAGGCCACCCATAAGCGTGAGGGCGGTCCGGCCGCCCCCGGGCAGGGACCCTCGAAGCGTAGCGGCCGCGCTTACAAAGGCGCCTTCCTCGACGGAGCGGACGGGTCGAAACTCGCTGTCCGGTCCCGACACGACGTCCATAGCACCGACGTGCTCCTCGGCCCGGAGGCGCAGGGTGAACCCCGGGCCGGGTCTGCGCTCCAGCGTGAGCGTCGCTCCACGCCGGAAGAAGGGGTCGAGGTAGTCCTTGTCCCCGGACGCGGAAGAGATGGAGTTCTCCAGGAGAGTGGCGCCCGGGTGCCCCCCGATGTCGCCCATGGCGTCCCAGTACGCGTCGAACGACGGAACGACTCCGCTCCCTTCACGACGGAGGCTGAGCGCTCCTGACCCCCGCCCGCGCCCGAAGGCGTAGCCGCCGGTCCCTCGGAGCTGGAGGTCACCGCGAGGCCGGAGGGTCAGGCCGGCTCCGGCGAAGACACCCTCCGCCCGGTTGTACCGGGCGAAATCGGAGATCCGGGCCGCGTACAGGCGAAACCCGGACAAACCGCTCAGCACCTCGTCGTCCACGACCTCTCGAACCTGACTCCGCACTTCCTCCATGGTGGGGGACGGACCGATGCCACCGGACTCCTCAAGTTCCTCGAAGATCCCCCTGCCGAACTCGAAGGTCCGTTGCTGGTTCGGAGAGACGGTCCGAACGCCTCGGCCCCTCATCCGCTCGTCGGGGATCTCCACATTGAACTCGTACTCCCGGATGTCGAACGTCGTCCGGATGGTGCTTCCGGCCATGAAGTCCAGGTACGGTATCTCCCGACGGATCTCCACCTCTTGTCGATAGGGAAGCCAGTGGCTGGCCATCCAGAGGGCGTTGTCCAGGGAGATCCGGATGTAGTCGAGGTAGCCGTCGACGTACGAGGCCGGGGTGAAGGAAAAGTTCATCCGGACGATTGCGGCGCGATCGCGATCGACGAACACGGTCCCGACGTACCCGGGGGCGTCGAGATCCTTCGGGCGAACGGAAATCTCGAAGACGCGCACCACCTCCTGCCCGCCGGCGTAGCTGAGGCGCAACGAGTCGGTGAGGGCGTAGTCGTAGGTCGACTCGGCCCCCGGTGCGAGAGGATGAAGGACCGCCTCCACCTCGTCGCCGTCGCCGAGACGGATGAAGTCGCCGAAGTCGTCCTGCACGACGGTCAGGTGATCGAGGTGGTACCGGATGCTCGTGGGAAGGACCCGCTCGTCCCGCCGGCCCACGATCCACTGCTGGGTCTCGTCGGGAGCCCGCCAATAGAGGTCGAGGGCGACCTGATCGCCCTTCACCAGGACCTGCTGGACCGAGTCGGCACGGTCGACGAAGAAGTAGACATGTCCTACGGCGCGGGCCTGATACGTCGTCAGGGCCGAGTCCACGGTCAACGACTGGCGCTGGTCCCGCGCCCGCTCCACGAGCCGGAGCACGAGGGGGTCGTTCCAGCGGGCGGCTTCGGTACCGGTCGCCTCGCCACCGGGTGGGGAGACCGGTGGGCGCTCCTGGGCGACGGCACTGCCGGGCCACGCCAGGGCGACGGCCAGGGCCAGGAGAGGAAGAATGGTCATCGAAGGGTGGTACGTCGGCCCTCGAGACGCGGTTCCGCCCGGACCGCCGTAGAAACGCGAAGAGGCCCCGCCGGATGACGGGGCCTCCTCGTGTGGATACAGCTTCCGTCCTACGGCCGCCTAATGAGCGTTCCAGAACCCCGAAAGCGACTCACCGTGCGGGCTCTCCCGGAGCTTCTCGAACGCGCGATTCCGGATCTGACGGATGCGCTCACGCGTCACGCCCAGGAGGGAACCGATCTCCTCGAGGGTGCGCTCCTCTCCGTCGTCGAGACCGTAGTACAGATACAGGATCTTTCGCTCGCGCTCGGTGAGGTAGCTCTCGAACATCGACTCGAGGAACTCGCGGCGGGCAATGGCCTCGACGTCCTGCTCGATGTCGGCCGCCGCCGCGCCGGCGAAGCGCTCTCCGAAGCTCGCACTGTCCCGATCGCCACGGTCGATGGGTGCGTCGAGACTCAGCTCCGATGCCGCCACCCTGCGGAGGGCCCGGATGGTATCGACGGGCTCGTCCATTTCGTCGGCGATCTCCTGATCGGTGGGTGTCCGACCCAACGACTGGGTGAGCGCCGTATTCGTCCTCGCCAGCTTGGCGAGGTTCGAATTCTGGTTGAGAGGAATGCGGACCGAGCGGGTCTGCTCAGCGAGGGCCTGCAGGACGGTTTGGCGGATCCACCACACGGCGTAGCTGATGAACTTCACGCCCTTGTCGGGATCGAACTTCTTTACCGCCTTGAGAAGCCCCTCGTTGCCGATGCACACCAGCTCGGCAAGTCCAAGTCCCCGTCCCTGGTACTTCTTCACATAGGAGATGACGAACCGGAGGTTCGCCGTGACGAGGCGTTCGGCGGCTTCCTTGTCGCCGACACGCGCCCTCCGGGCGAGCTCACGTTCTTCACGGGGGTCCTGAATGAGGGGGTACTTCTCAACGTCCTGCAGGTACTGGTCGAAGGAGTCCAGGCCACGAGAGGAAGAAAACATTCGTTTTTTCCGAACCTCGGTCTGCGGGTCGATGAGGGACTGATCCGGAAGACGCTCACCCCGACAGTCCGCCTGAGGGTTGGCTTTTCAGGGGCCTGGGGAGGACCAGTGGAAATTATTTCAGGGTGAAAATGAAGGTATAAATGCCTGTTTCCACGGTCAAAGGTTTTTTTTCCGGCCTCATCTGCCCCTGAGAGCATCGGACGGTCGCACCTTATTCTGAAGTCACCGGCCCGGAAGAGAACTCGGCCTCGAGACTCTCGGTGCTGGGTCCCGCCCATCCCACCACGAGGATGGTGGCTTCCCGGCCTCCGCCGAAGTCGATCTGCCGGTAGAGATCCCGGTCCTCCACCGAGACCGAAGGCCGTTCCTCCAGCTCGATGCGGCGAGCGCCTTTCCGGGTCTTGTAGAGGAACAGGGGCCGACCTCCACGCACCACGATCCAGCCCGTGGCGAATCGTGGAGCGCCGGGCAGCCGCCACGCCCCGACAGGACACCCGCGCAGCGCGTCACCGTCCCGAAACGATCGGGCGACCCAGTCGGGCAGCTCGTCGCTCCGTCGCCATCGGCGCAAGCCGAGCGTCCGGAAGATGCGCACGATGCCGAGGCGAATGGCGTATGCGAATGCTTTGCCCCTGGAACGGGCGAAGGGGGCCGAGGCCAGCAGGATCAGGATGGCCACGCCGAGGGACCAGCGAGGTGCGTCGAGGGCCAAGGAGACCGTGCCGAGCACGGCGACGTCTTCCGCCACGGAGACGAGCAGGGGGGCCGGAGCATCCGGCGACCCGCGACCGGGTCCACGGAAATCCCGGAGGACCCATGCACCGGTGCGCACCGAATGAGCCCACGCCGCGAGGAGGCCACCGGCTGCGGCGCCACCGATAATGACGGGGAGTCCCTGACCGTCGAGGAGGAGCAAGGCGAGGAGGGCCCCCGAGACCGGTCGGATCACGGCGTGCAACGTGTTCCAGACGAGGGCTGCCACGGGGAAGCGCTCCGCGGTGAACTCGGCGATGTAGAAGGCCCCGACGGTAATGAGGACGAAGGGCGAGTCCAGGTCACCCAAGGCACCAGGGAGCGGAACGTCCCACAGTCCGGTGGTGGGAGCGGCTCCGAGGAAGAGCAGAGTGAGGTAGAGGTCGAGGCCGGACGCCAAGGCCAGGGCGGGAAGGGCCAGGAGCTCGACGGGGATCTCGGTCATGCCCGTCTTCCTCGTTGGTGCACAGCGGGTGGTCCGTTCATGACCGCACCTCGGGACGGGTGAGGCAGAGGACGGCGTTGATCCCGCCGAAGCCGAAGGAGTTGCTCAGGGCCACGTTCACGTCTCCCGTTCGGCCCACGTCCGACGCCATGGCCACGTAGTCGAGATCACACCCCTCGCCGGGCTCCTCGTGGTTGAGGGTCGGGGGAACCCACCCGTCTGCCAGTGACAAGCATACGATGGCGGCCTCCATGGCGCCGGACGCCCCGAGGGCGTGCCCGTGGAATGGCTTGGTCGCAGAAACGGACACGTCGTCGGCCCGCGAGCCGAGCGCCTGGCGAATGACTCGTGACTCGGTCTGGTCGTTGAGCACCGTGGACGACGCATGGGCGTTCACGTGGTCGACGGCATCCGCGGCGAGACCCGACTCGGCGAGTGCATTGCGCATGGCAGCGGCGGCCATGGAACCGTCGGGTCTCGGCGCCGCCATGTGGTGGGCATCGTTGTTGGTCCCGTAGCCTGCGACCTCGGCGTAGATCCGCGCCCCGCGGGCTTCGGCCCGGGAGCGCTCCTCGAGGACGAGAATGCACGCCCCCTCACCCATGACGAATCCATCGCGGTGGGCATCGAAGGGCCGGCACGCCGCAGCCGGATCGTCGTTGCGCTTGCTCATGGCCCGTAGGGCCGCGAACGCACCGTAGCAGACGGGGGCCAGCGGCGCGTCGGCGCCCCCGGCGAGGGCCACGTCGACTGAGCCTTCACGGATGAGGCGCGTCGCCTCTCCCACGGCCATGGTGCCCGCGGCGCAACTCATGGCGTTCGTGGAGTTGGGGCCAGAGATCCCCAGGCGCACGGCGATCTGACAACTGGCCGCCCCCGCGAAGGTCGTGGTCGCCAAACGGGGGTCGAGGGAGCGGGCTCCGCTCTCCAGGAAGCGTCGGAGCTGATTCTCGGCGTGGGCGATGCCCCCCATGGCCGAGCCGAGTTGGACAGCGGTCCGTGCCGGATCCAGATCGAGGGCGGCGGCCCAGGAGGCTCGCGGCGATATCGATGGATCTCCCGGTCTCGGCGAGGGCTCGGCGGCCGTCTCCGACGAGGCCTCGGCGTCGAGCATTCCTGCATCCTCCAGAGCCAAGCGGGCCGCGGCCATGGCGAACTGCACGAAGCGGTCGGTGCGACGCACCGTCGCTGAATCCATGAAGTCGGAAGGCTCGAATCCGTG